>CALIIW010000345.1 GCA_938018185.1 uncultured Saprospiraceae bacterium | reverse complement strand
ATCGAAGCCGCTACTGTCCCAGATGGACCAGCTCCTATAATTAAAATGTCAACAGATTCCTTTTGCATACTATAAAGATAAACTTTTTCTTTGGTCAATTAATTTTATTGGTTTTCTACTTCCATCAGGAAATTTTCTTTTTTGCATTTCTTCTGTACTAATGCACTCAATTTGAGGGCTCACTCGTAATGCAGCACTTAGGGATTCTTTTATCTGATCTAAATTATTAGAATTATTCTTTGTAACCATGTAAATGATTACATGATCAAGATCTACCTCATTGTTTGACAGTTCTACCTGATAGGATTGTATTTCTTCGATAGAATTTAAAGCGTCAAAAATGCTTTCAGGAAAAATGGTAGTCCCTTTAAATTTGAGCATGTTTTTTTTACGACCTAGTATTGGACTAAGTCTTGAATTCCAGGAGCCACAAGAGCATTGCTTTCTATTCATTATGGCAATGTCACCTGTTTTGTATCTTATTAGAGGCATCGCTTCTACTCCAAAAGTGGTAAAGCAAACTTCACCTGGAATTCCTTCTTTTTGGGGCTTGTTGTTCTTGTCCAAGACTTCTATATAAACCAACTCTGGAGGAATGTGTCCTCCTTGACCAGATGCACATTCTGTTATTGCAGTACTCATTTCAGTAGAAGCATAAGTGGAAAACAGTTTCAATTCTGGCCAAGCTGATAAAATCCTAGAACCTAAACTATTGAGTTCTAAATTTTCATTTCTGATTGGTTCTCCAATGCAGAGTATTTTTTTTACAGATGAATTTCTGTAGTCAATATTATGTTTGTCAGCATATTGAATTACTTTAAGTAAAAAAGAAGGCACAGCAATTATAATTTCTGGTTTAAATCTTTGAATTGAATCCAATTGTAAACCTGGACTTCCCGATCCAACACGAATACAACTTGCTCCTATTTCTTTGATCCCCAAATAATAGGCCAATCCTGCCATAAATCTTTTGTCAAGAGTAACCATTAACTGAACAGTAGTTTCAGAGTTGCAATCCATTTTTATTAAAGAACGCGCTTCGTTCTTTGCTAATCTAGCAATGTCAGATTTTGACAATCCAAAGGATACGGGTTTGCCTGAGGTGCCAGAAGTTGTACACCAATCTGCAATTTCTTTATTTGATACACAAAGAAACTGTAATTCATTCTCACTTAAATGTTTTTTCTCAGTGCAAGGAATTTTTTCAAAATCTTGCATTGAGTTTATTTGTTCAACATCGATCTTATGATCTTGAAAGAATTTTTTATAGAAAGGCGATTTGTTTTTTGCATAACTAAGACTTGTTCTTACTTGCATTAAGTAAAAAGCATTTAGTTCGTCTAGATTTGCAAATGATCTTGAGTGCATCGTCTTACTTGTTACAATTTTCTAATAATTCTTGAATCTTATCTTTGTCAGATTTCCAAGGGATTCTTTTATCTTTTGCCTGACTTAAAAAGTAAATAACATTTTCACAATCTTCTTTAGTCTCAAAATATTGCCCTGCTAATAAATATGATTTATAATGGTTAGGGTTTAGGGAAATTAGCTCTTCAAAATCTTTACTATTTAAAACAGATGCTCCGGCTATCTTATTCTCCAAATTTTGATACAATTTTTTAAAGCTCAAATAATCATTCTTTTCTTTTGATTTAAGCCAAGCGCTAGATGTAACATTTAAGGTATCTGAATCTGGCTTTTGCTCATCAAAGATATCATCCAAGTCATAATGTATAAATCGATCCATCGGGTTCATGCCTGCTGAAATCCACATTTTGTTTTCTTGAGGTTGAAATAGAATAGAATGATGCGCAAGCATTTGATTGATGGAAATTTCATTTCCAATCCCACATTGTAATTGCTCATTATTTTCCCAATCCCTCAATATGGAAACTGCTTCATTTAAATCTAAAGGCTCAAACTTATCAAGTAGTTTGTTTAGCCTATCAAAACGATGCATGGTTGAAGATGCCGCTTTGAATTCAATATTTGTCTCTAAATTCTTTAATTCGGCACTTTGAAAATGATTGGTGCAAACTAGTCTGCCATTATCAATTGGAATGATAGACATCGATTCTGGAGATTTTTCAATTATAATACTTTTGTTGTCTTTTGCAGAGGCGACAAGAAAACTTTCAGAAACAAAAATGTCTTTAGATTCAGCTATTTGTATTGCTTCTTCAAGATTGTGTGCATATTGTAATATTTCCCTAGCTAAAATTGAAACAGGTACTTTAGAATTGCTCGGTAACACAGGTGGGCCAGCATTTAAGCTAACAGAAATTCCTTCTTTGTTCATTCCTGAAACAACACCAATGAAGCCGGGCCAACTATAGGAGGTGAAAGGGATTCCTTTTTCTGGATTCATAAAAAACAAAATCTTATTCTTTGCAAAATCATCACCCACATAAAAGTCAAAATTTCTACCAACCAACATTTTGCCATCAGCACTAGCGGGCCCATTTACTGAAAAAGCAGAACAACCTATTAGTCCCATATTTTGGACCGTGTGTCCAATGTCATGAGCTGCATGATAGTACAGTTTCCTTTGAAATTTAGGGCCTACATAATCATACTTATCAGATGCAAAAAAAGAAATACCGTAAATTTCTCTTTGAAGCTCTTCAGAAATATGATTTTGTAAGAGTCTGTTTTTCCAAGCAACAATATACTTAAGAACATTTAAATAAGAAGGAGAGGGGACCAGTTTTTCAATCCCTTTAATGAAGGCTTCTTCTTGGAATGCGATCAAATCTTCGGAGAGTTTGCCTATTGCTACACCTCTTTCAAAATCAGAACCTGTGATATACATTTCGTAAAGACCATCTTCTTTTTTCTTTAGCCAAGAATTATTAAAATGAAATTCGTTTTCCGAAACCTTCACAACCTGCAGTTCCAATGTAGATTGATCTTCAACATGCGGAGGTCTTACGTATATAGATAAGATGAAGGCTAAGATCAAAATTAAAAATACTACTAGAACTAAATATCTTTTTTTGATTCTTTTGAACATTAAGAAGCCCTTTTTATCTGCTTAAGTAATTCTTCCATGTCAATAAATTGACTGCAGGTGACGATGGCTCCAATAGTGACACCTAGCATCCCATGCATATTTAAATTTTGCCCAGTAAGAAATAAATTTGGGAGTTTGGTTTTTGGAGAGATGTAAGTAATCAAAGGATCTTTATAATCTTTCAAAACACCATAAAGACTTCCGTCACTTGTGCCTATATAGTCTCTGAATGAAAGTGGTGTTGAAGTATAATAGCTTTTTATGTGAGACCTAAAATTAGGAAATTTAGTTTCGACCAAGTCAAGTAGCTTTTCAGCTTTTTCTAATTTCCAATCCTGGTAGGATTGGTCTCTTTCATTTTTAAATTTAGGCACAGTATGGAAGCTATCAGCCCATGGTATTAGTTCCTCATATTTCATGTAGGACATGATATTCATACTGCTAGCAAATTTTTCAGATTTTGAATCTGCAGGAACAAAAGCTGCAAAATTTTCTGGCCAATTCTTTTTATCATAATAAACAGAGTCCCATACTTCATTTTGCGTATGATGGTAGTAATTGTAGTTTAGATATGGAAAACTATTTTCTTTCAATACTGCATGCACCGTAAAGACAGAAATTGAATTATCTAGATTTAAAAGTCTGTTGCGATAAGTTTTTCTAATTTTATCAGAATCTATGAGCTGCATCGTTTGTTTAGGGTGGATGTTAGAAATAAAATTATTTCCAACAATTCTTCTCCCATCCTCTAAACTTACAGAAGTAACTTTTTTGTTGTCAACATTTATAGAAGTAACTTTTGCGTAGTTGACTAGTTTACATCCCATGCTTTTTAAAGACCGTTCAAATTGTCTAGTTATTTGGCCACCCCCATCTACACAGCGGTATGCTGATTCAATGTAAGTATTTATTACCAGGGCGTGAACATAAAGTGGTGTCTTATCCCCATAGCCGGCGTACAAAGCGTTTGATCCTGCGAGTACACTTTGTAGTCTTATATTGGATGTGCAGGACTCAATAAAAGCTTTTGCGCTAACATTTAAATAAGAAATGTCAACACCGGCTTTCATAGTTTGGAGATTATACAAAGGGAAATGAGCGCAAATCTCATGTATCTTATCTATGTATTTTTTTATACCAACTTTCTCCTTTGGAAAAACTTTTTCAAGTTCTTCGCGAAAGCGATCATGGCCCATCGCATGCTTGTACTCTTTTTGATTGTCGGAAAAAGAGATGCGATCAAAGCCATCTTCGTCCATCTTGCGATACTTGACATTGTCCATCAAACCGAAGTAAGAAAAATATGAATGAAGATTTTGGCCTGGATCTAGACCACCGATATAGTGAACACCAGTGTCAAATATAACTTTGTCACGTGAAAAAATTTGAAGGCAACCTCCAAATTGCCTATTTTTCTCCAAAACACAGACACTATGGCCTTGTTTGCTTAGAATGTAAGCACATTCTAAGCCTCCTAGTCCACTACCTATTATAACAAAATCGTATTTTTCTTCCATATGTATTGAAAAAGCCTAGTTTTCGGGCTTATCTATTTGATTGACTGTAGCACAAAAATAACATTAGAAGTGAATTTAGTTTCATCTATGAGACGTAGATTTAAATTTTTAGTCTTTGCCCATTCTTTAATGCGTTTCCCTGAGAGGAAATGCAGTTGATTTTGAGTTTTATTAAATCCGATATTTGTTGATATAATTTCTGTAAGCTTGGTGCCTTGATGCCTTTCTTGAAGATCTGCATCACCGTCTCTCAAGATTATTATTCCATTTTCATTCAAATTTGAAGCACATTTATCTAATATTTTGAATTGCTCTTCAGGCAATAAATAGTGCAGCACATCAGCAATTATAAAAACGTCTGACTTCTCAAATGCTTGTTTAGTTATGTCTGCATGTAAAAATTTTATTTGATCATTTTTCGCTTGACAATTATTCGCAACAGCTACTTTGTTCGCATCATAATCCATTGAGTGAAAAGAACGTTGTGGAGATTTCAAAGCAAGAAAATATGTCATAAAACCGTAACCACAACCTATGTCTGAAATTTTAGCTTTTGCAGGAATGATTCCATCAAAAATTCGATAGTTGTCTTCCATTTTGGTTTTCACTTTCATATACCATTCGGTAACTGGCCCTTTGTATATATAATTGTAAACCAAACGCTCTCTGTGATAGTCTACGTCTTCTTTTTCGATGCGAAAATCATGGTATTTTTTTTTAAACCACTTACTAATAGCTTTACATCTTTCAGAATAATTTTCACCAAAACTTTTATCGCTAAAAAGAATTCTCTTTTCAATTTTCACATGAATATCATTAGCCCTTCCCCAAAATTTTCCTTTGCCTAAGAATGGCTGCGTACCATGAATAAACATCGGCACGATGTCTAGATTTAGTTGCTCTGCAAGAAAGAAAGCACCTTTTTTAAATCTTAATATTTCTTCAGAGGAAGATCTAGTTCCTTCAGGAAAAATGGCAATGCTATAACCTTGATCAACTCTTTCTTGAAGTTGCTCTA
>CALIIW010000344.1 GCA_938018185.1 uncultured Saprospiraceae bacterium | reverse complement strand
TGTGCAGCAGTAGGGTAGTCCTTTGTTTCGATAGGAGATACCTCACATTCAATACCTTTAATGTCAAAGATTGCTTTTGCAAAATCATACCAGCTGCAAACGCCCTCGTTGCTATAATGATAAATACCATTAAATTTATATTCATCGATGACGCCTTTGTCCAATTGCTCTATTATATTCAAAATAGCAGCAGCCAAATCTCTAGCGTAGGTAGGACTACCAATTTGGTCAAATATCACCGTGAGTTTATCTCGCTCTTTTCCAAGACGAAGCATCGTTTTGACAAAGTTATTTCCAAAACTAGAATATACCCAGGAGGTACGGACGATCATTGTATTGGAACATAAAGCTTGTGCCATTAGATCACCTTCTAATTTTGTAGAAGCATAAACACCTTGCGGCAAAGTATAGTCATCTTCCTTAAAAGGAACATTTTGAGTGTTACTGTGGTAGACATAATCTGTTGAGATTTGTACCAAAGGGATGCTGTTTTTGTCACAGACATAAGCCAAGTTTTTGACCCCTTCTACATTGATGGCATGAGCTTTTTCTAAATTAGTTTCAGCTTTGTCTACTGCGGTATAAGCCGCACAGTTGATAACATAAGAAATGCCATTAGAATCGAAAAACTTAAAGACGGCATCTTTGTCTGTGATGTCAAGTTCTTCAAAATCGGTAAAAACAAAATCAAAAGAAGAATCTTTAGACAGTTCTTGAAGTTCAGAACCAACTTGACCATTACCACCAGTTACTAGAATCATACAGCAAATTTAATTTCTATAGATTTATGTTTTCCAAACGTTGGTAATATAGCGTCTTTCTCCGAAAGAATGATGTCCTTTTTGTCAACGCCCCAGTCTATGTTTAAAGTAGGGTCATCGTATCGTATGCCACCTTCTGATGGCTTTGAATAATAGTTGTCACATTTATAGGAGAATAATGCTTTTTCGCTTAAGACAACAAAACCATGAGCAAAGCCTCTTGGCACAAAAAATTGCCTCTTATTCTCTTCAGTCAATTCGACGGAGACATGCTGGCCATAGGTTTTTGACCCTTCTCTCAAATCTACTGCAACATCTAAAACTGATCCTTGAATAACTCTCACAAGCTTTGCTTGACAATGCTCGCCAGCTTGATAGTGCAATCCTCTTAATGTGCCATAGCCAGACAGAGATTCGTTGTCTTGAACAAACTCACAATTGATCTCACTATTTCCCTCAAAAAATTGACGATTGTAGCTTTCCATGAAATAACCTCTCTCGTCTGCAAAAACTCGAGGATCGTATATCATTAATCCTTCTATCTCTGTTTTAATAAAACCCATTGCTTATTTTTTTCTAAAATATACTCCAATTGGAACGCCTTTAAAATCAAATTGTTCCCTTAGTTGGTTTTCGAGGTAGTTTGTATAATTTTCTTTCACATGATCTGGGTAATTACAGAAAAATGCAAAAGCTGGAAAATAGGTAGGTAGTTGAGTTATGTATTTGATCTTAATGAATTTCCCTCTATGAGAAGGTGGCGGATATTTCGCAATAGCTGCCTGCATGATCTCATTAAGCTCTGATGTTTTTATTTTCTTTGATCTGTTTTTATGTACTTCTAAAGCCAGCTCAACTGCTTGAAAAATCCTCTGTCTTTCTAAAACAGAAATAAACAAAACTGGTATATCATTAAAAGGCGCCAGTTTGTTTTTAATCTCTCTTTCTGCATCTCTAGCAGAATTAGTTTCTTTAGTGACTAAGTCCCATTTATTAACCAATAAGACGATGCCTTTATTTCTCTTTACTGCTAAAGAAAATATTTTCATATCCTGCGCCTCCATGCCAGTTTGTGCATCAATGATGATGATACAAACATCACAGTCCTCTATCGCTTTTATGGCCCGCATGACAGAATAAAATTCTAGGTTTTCATGAACCTTAGCTTTCTTCCTAATTCCAGCAGTATCAATGAGCAAAAACTCTTTGTCGAATTTTTTATAATGTGTGTTTATAGAATCTCTTGTTGTACCTGCAATTTCCGTGACAATATTTCTCTCTTCCCCTAGCAATGCATTTACAAAGGATGATTTACCGACATTAGGTCTACCTACAATGGCAAACTTTGGTAATGCAGAATCAAGTGGTTCAAATTCCTGTATGTTTTCAGCAATCGCATCCAACAACTCTCCTGTACCAGAACCAGTAATTGAAGAAAGGAAAAATGTGTTCTCAAATCCCATTGCCCAAAATTCATTCGCCTCTAATAGTCGCTGATTATTATCCACTTTATTTACGGCAAGGTAAACTGGCTTATCTGTTCGCCTTAGCATATTGGCTACCTCATCATCAAGGTCAGTTATGCCTGTACTCACATCTACCATAAAGACAATAACATGGGCTTCTTCTATTGCAATCTCTACCTGTGATCGAATGGCCATTTCAAAGACATCATCCGTGCTTTTGACAAAACCCCCTGTGTCAACCACTGTAAAAGTTTTGCCATTCCAGTTGCTCGTGCCGTACTGTCTATCTCTAGTTACACCACTCACATCGTCCACGATAGACTGTCTCTCTCCAATCAATCGGTTGTAGAGCGTTGATTTGCCCACATTGGGCCTTCCTACTATGGCTAAGATGTTATTCAAAATAGTATATAATTTGACGCAAAGCTAATCAATTCTTGTCAATGGATAGTTGCTCTCTCAGAGTATGTTTACTAATCTTTTAAAGTTGAGTAAACAAATGGCTTTCCTAGGAATAGCTATCATATACTAAAAACAAATATACTTAGTAGCCAAAATTATCTAATGCTTTCTCATCATCTCTCCAATTGCCTTTGACTTTTATGGTGATATCGAGAAAAACTTTTTGCCCAAAGAAAGCTTCCATGGATTTACGGGCTGAGGTAGCCAGCCGTTTGATAGCAAATCCTTGATTTCCAAGAATAATTGCTTTTTGGCTTTCACGCATGACAAAAAGGGTAGAGGCAATTCTAATGAGCGGCTCCTTCTTGTTTGTTTTTGTCTCCTTAAATTCTGTGGTGACCACATGGACAGAATATGGAATCTCTTGTTTGAATTGTTCCAATATCTTTTCTCTGATGATCTCACTTACAATGAATCGATCACTTTTATCTGTAAGTTGATCTTTAGGATAAAAAGCTGGTCCTTCTGGAAGGTGTTTTAATATTTGTGTTATTAGTTTCTTGTTGTGCTTGTCCTTTAATGCTGAAATAGGAAAAGTTTCTGTGATGTTAGGCAATAGTGTCTGCCATTTCAGTATCAACTCCAAGACTTCCTTTTGTTCGATTAAATCTATTTTATTTACAATTAGAAAGACAGGGCATTCTAATTTGGATAGCCTTTTTAAAAGTGGATGGTCAGGTTCATACTTTTCAATCGTATCTGTCACTAACAACATGATGTCTCCATCTCTAAAAGTTGAGCTCACATAACGATTCATAGAGGTCTGCATTTTATATGCAGGATCTAGAATGATACCTGGAGTATCAGAAAATACGATTTGATAATTTTCATCACTTAGGATGCCTAAAATTCTATGTCTAGTGGTTTGTGGCTTATGAGTAATAATAGACATACGTTCCCCAACCAAATTGTTCAATAAGGTCGATTTCCCAACATTTGGGTTTCCTATGATGTTTACAAAACCTGATTTATGCATATGAAAGGGAAGGTAGTCAAAAAGATATTTTTTTCACACCTTCTTTGATCATTAATTCTATTGATTGATTTAATAATCTTGGCTTTAAGAGCCGCCAATTTACATCATTAAACTGATCACCGATATTAATGTAATGTTGAATGCCGGAAAGAAGCATCTCTTCTTCAACATGTTTATTCAAATTTAAAAAACAAACCCAGCCACGGTCTTCGGCTATATCTTCCAACCACTCCTCATAATAACAATCATCTGAACCATGAAAGTTTAAAACATTTTCACAGACCACAATAAATTTATTGATGCCCAGCGGTGTCAATTCATCAACTATATTTCTTTTGAGGTACATGACATCATTTTGGAGGCAATCATTCCATTCTCCTATTAATTCAATGATTGCAAATTTGTCATCATAGTCAACAAACAAAATTTTCATGTAAAGGGTAGCAGAGCCAAATTCATCCCATTGTGGATGAATGAAGTAATTGTATATTTTTTGAGAGTATGCAAACTCACTATAAGTTCTTCCATAAAAGGGCGAGCGATCATCCTCAGATGCTACGTAGGAGTCTCTCCACTTATAAAAAGGTTCTATATCATGCATTTCTCAAAATTCAATTCTCTGCAAATTAACGGCATTAATAATACCAAAATTATTAAATCTGTTGGATTTTTATTCCTATTGACTTAAAACAAGCGAAATTTATTATAGTTTAGTAGAGATTAAATATAAAAACTGAAAAAAATATTCCGCTTTCCGTGAAAAAAATCATCATTACTGGTCCAGAATCATCGGGTAAAACAACTTTAGCTATGGGTCTTTCTAATTCCTTGAATGTCTCTTGGGTTCCAGAATATGCACGACAGTATTTAACAGAATCAAATGGGAAGTACCATTATGATGACCTAAGAAAAATTGCCCAAGGACAGTTAGAAATGGAAATTAGATTTAAGACTTTTGAATCAGATTATTTAATCCTTGATACTTCCATGTTAGTGCTAAAAATTTGGTCTGAGGAAAAGTATAGAAAGGCAGATCCGTATATTTTGAACAGGTTAGAATTAGAAAGGAAATCTATCTACCTACTTTGTAAACCTGATATACCTTGGCAAGCTGATCCATTGCGCGAAAGCGAAAAGGATAGAGAGGCACTTTTTAATAAGTATCTGGAATATTTGAAGAGCAATAATTGTTTTTATACAATAGTAGACGGTTCTCAAAAAAATAGGCTAAAAAAGGCACAGGACCATATTAAATCTAGTAGCATCGATTAGATAACATTCATAAAAAAGATTAGATTTGCAAATCATTGGGGTGCCTACTATAAATCGTTATAAGGCTGAGATTAAACCCATAGAACCTGATACGGATAATGCCGGCGCAGGGATTAAAGGGGGAAGATCTTCCCTCAAACCATCCATAGTACAATATGGACATAAAATGACAACAATGAAAAACGGTATTTTTAGGCTATTTTCAATAAGCTTTTTTATCGCAATATTCACTTCTATTTCTTTTGGACAATCAGCCCTGTACGGAGAAGTTTATGATGAATTTGGAGAAACCTTGCCTGGAGCAACAATTGTATTGACGGATACAGATAGGGTTACAGCAACTGATGCTTATGGTTTTTTTATTTTGAGAGATATTCCATCAGGATCTTACGAAATAGAAATTTCTTATGTTGGTAAAAAGTTTCTCAAAGAAAAGATCAATATAGTTGGGAGAACGGAGGTGGAGTACATTCTCAAAGATGATGTCGTTATAGGCGAGACGATTACTGTTAGTTCCACAAGGGTTGGAGAAAATATGCCTTTCACTTATTCTAATTTAAATAAGGAAGATATAGAAAAAAATAACCTGGGGCAAGATCTACCTTTCTTGTTGAAGTATCTACCTTCTACAGTTGTCAGTTCAGATGCAGGTGCGGGCATAGGCTATACAGGGATACGGATCAGAGGTTCAGATGCAACTAGAACAAATGTTGTGATTAATGACATACCATTGAATGATCCAGAATCTCAAGCAACTTTTTTGGTCAACATACCTGACTTTGCAAGCTCTACAAATAGCATACAAATGCAAAGAGGTGTGGGCGCCTCTTCAAATGGTGCAGGTGCTTTTGGAGCCACTATTAATTTAGATACCAAAGGATATTCAACAGATCCTTTTGTTATTGTAGATAATTCATTTGGTTCTTTTAACACTAGAAGGCATGCCTTGAAATTAAATACAGGATTGTTGAAAGATCACTGGAATTTTGCAGGACGATTTTCATTGATAAAGTCAGATGGTTTTATTGATAGATCAAATTCGGATTTAAAATCGGCTTATTTTACTGGTGGCTATTATGCTGAGAAAACTTCCATTCAAGCAATTGCCTTTACTGGAAAGGAGATTACCAATCAGGCATGGAATGGTGTGCCAGAATCAAAAGTTACAGGCGATCAGAATGCTTTGCAAGAGCACTATGATAATAACATAGGTGCTTTGTATAATACTGCAGAAGATTCAATAAATTTATTTTCATCTGATAGAAGGTATAATGCTTATCTATATGATAATGAAATCGATAATTATAAGCAAGACCACTATCAGTTGCACTTGAGTCAACAAGTAAATAATAAATTAAATTTAAATGTATCGCTGCACTACACTAAAGGCAAAGGATATTTTGAGCAGTTTCGGTATCAAGATGATTTTAGTGATTATGGATTGTCAAATATTACATTGAATACTATTTCTGCATCAAAACAACTTGCAGAAACATTTGTCAATAATCCTCCAGTTACAAATCCTGATGCTGTTGCGGAGATAGTAGGTTTTGAATACAGTGAATTTTTGATGGATACCTTAGCTGTAATAGATATAAGTATTAAGAATACCGATCTAGTTCGAAGAAGATGGTTGGACAACGATTTTTATGGATCTGTTGTTAGTTTAAATTATAATCTTGATGCTCTAGATTTAACTTTTGGTGCAGCTTACCATCAATATGATGGATCGCATTTTGGCGAGATCATTTGGGCGAAATATGCTTCAGATTCTAATCTAGGAGATAAGTATTACGAAGGGGAAAGTGACAAGACAGATTTCAATGTGTTTGGTAGAGGATTATATGCATTGAATGAAAAAGTAAATTTATTTGCTGATATACAATTCCGTGGCATTGATTATCAAACATCAGGAGTCGACAATGATTTAAATCCTTATGATGTTGACGAGACCTTTTCATTTGTCAATCCTAAATTGGGATTCAATTATTTGCTTTCCTCTCAAGACGAAATATACGCTTCTTTTGCCATAGCAAATAAAGAACCAAGCCGTTCAGATTTTATAGATGCCATAGAAAATGCAAAACCAAAACATGAAACTTTAACAGATATCGAAGCAGGATATAAAAGAAATTTTTCAAACTATAGTTTTGAAGCAAACCTTTATTATATGCTTTACAAAGATCAATTAGTGCCAACTGGTCAGGTGAATGATGTTGGTGCTGGTATTAGAACAAATGTAGCTGACAGTTATCGAGCAGGAATAGAAATACAAACTAATTATCGTTTTACAAGTAAAGTCCAACTAGGATTGTTTGGAACTTTTAGTCAAAATAAAATAAATACCTTCACAGGAGCCGTCATAGATTATACGGACGGATTTGATGTAATAGAAACCGTTTATGAAGATACAGATATTGCTTATTCTCCATCTGTTGTTGCAGGTGGAATGCTAAGTTATTCTTTTATGGAAGGTTTTGAAGGGGTTCTTTATGGCAAATATGTTGGCGAGCAATATTTAGATAATACCTCAAATGAAGGTAGAAAATTGGAAGACTATTTTGTATCGGATTTGCTTCTAAGTTATAGATTCAAAACAAAATTTACAGAGGGAATCGCTCTCAGTTTAAAAGTGAATAACTTTTTTGATTTATATTATTCTGCAAATGGCTATACTTATAGCTACATATTTGGAGATCTTATTACAGAAAACTTTCTCTTTCCTCAGGCAGGAGTGAACTT
>CALIIW010000343.1 GCA_938018185.1 uncultured Saprospiraceae bacterium | reverse complement strand
GCTAAGGCATTTGTAAATGTTGCATCTGGTACAACAAAAGCTATTGCAGCTTCGCAGCTCATTGGAGCTATAACAGGGCAAGCGATTGTTGCTGCCCCTGCTTTAGTTACAGTAACTACACAATCTACAGCCACCATAGCTCTGCTACAAGCATCCATACCAGAATAAGTGACTGTAATTGTTCCACCACATTCTGTAAAACTTTCTGCAGATACTACTCCAGTTACCGTACCTTCTAATAAACAAGGTGCTGGCAAACTGTTTGTGTAAGCTGCGATAGGTGGTACATAAGCTGCAACTTCTTCACAAGTGATTGCTGGCAATACAGGGCAAGTTATTATAGGCAAAGTTGCTTCTGCAACCGTGATGGTGTACTGACAATTTATAATGATGTCCGGATCTGGATCTGGTGCATCAAAAGTAACAACTAAATCTACCAAAACATCACCACCACAAGCTCCAGGATGTGTGAAGTTATCTGAGTATGTAGCAGTTAAACCACAGGCTTCTTCTATCACTCCTCCAAATGCTACAAATCTATCTTCTGCAGTTCCGCTTAAAGAAGCAGCACCACATGCTGCAGATCCGTCCATTGGACAAGTAATCATTGGCTCACCATCTTCCGTAATTTCAAAATCTATCACAACATCACAACCACTTGTGTTTGTATATCCAGCAGGTGCTGTGTTCGGAGCTGAAACAGTAATGCTATAATTTCCAACAGCGAGATTACTAGTTGATCCAGTTGTTGTGAATGAATTAATTGGATTCGTTACTGGATTTCCGCCAGGATTAAAATAAGTACAAGAACCACTTGCATTAACAGTTATTGATCCGGTGCTTGCCCCTTCACAAGTTGGGCAAACCGTATAGGAATAATCAATACAACAAATTTTTCCAATTTCTTGAGCGAAAACATCTTTTGCATTGCAACCATTAACGGTGGATTGATAGCATACTGCAAAAGCAGGAGTACCTCCAGGAATCGTTGATGTTATAGGCCAACCTCCAATAGATGAGTTGGCGGCTGCAAATGCTGTGGCACCTGCGGCAGTAGGAAAAGATACACAATATATTGCATCTGCACCGCCGGCAGGGTCGCAAGTAATATCTTCAGTAGGACATTCCAAAGTACCAAATGTTCCTGATAAAGGGAAAGTCATACATTGAGAATTTAGATCACTTGGGCTCAGCAAAATACTACTTACAATTAATATAAAAACAGTAGTTAATTTTGAGAACACAGATTCAATGTTCATTGTTTTTAAAATTTTCATGAGACTAAAAGTTTTGATCAAAATTTAATTTTTGATGTAAAAAATAAGATTCCAGTTTCTTATTGGTTTCAAACCAATAGAATATCTAAACACAGTTAAATTCGAACCAATCAGCAAGATTGGATTTTTGGATGAGTCACTTAATATACATTGGACACAGGTATGGCCTTTAATAATTTTGCATGAAAAATGCAAAGCTATTTATCCGATTAATCATAAACATGCCCTTTGACATAGTGTCATGATTATAGTTACACAGTATAGTAGTTGAGGAAAGTTTCGGTTAGACTTCCCTTATTGTTTTTGTGTTATATCTAAACTCAGTGACAAATATAAGTCGAAGGGATGTACAAATAAAAAAAAGAAAATAAACGGAAAGAAGATTCAGAAAAAATACCACATTAAGGGTATATGTATTTTGCACAAAATGTAAATTTATTTTTAAACAAAAAATGCAATAAACTCCGCAAACATTAAGTCTTTTATTTTTTTTGCAAAAAAATAATTCTTATCAAAAGCAAAAATTCAAAATATTATAAACGGAAAATTCAAAAGGAAAATGTAATTAAATACAAAACGGTAAGCGTGCTTAATAAACGGGCGACAGCAAACCAAGATCAGAAAGGATATTCAAGAAAACTGTTTTTCTTCTTTTAGCTAAAGGAATGATATCATCCGAAATCAATTTAATAGAATCATTAAAATCAGCAGATTTATAATCTATGAAAGAAGCATTGACAATGTAGGATTTGTGGGTTCTTAAGAAGCCATAATTAATCAGGATCTTCTCTAATTCACCAATAGATACCGGCAAAAACAAGTTACTTTGATCTGAATTGTAAAGAATAGCGTAGCAAAAATTCTTTTCGGATTGGATATATTTAATATTAAATAAAGGCAATTTAATATCAGGAAGTCCATACTTGACTCCACTTAGTAGAAAGTCTTCATTTCTTGAACAAATGAGATTCCTTAGTATTTTTTTTTTGTTAAACTCTAGCCCTCTTTTCATAGAAAGAAGTAATATTTAGTATTGTGTTAATAAATTTTGAGTTGGAATTAAATTCCGTTTGTTTTTGTGTTTAGCTCAAAATTAGTCTACTTGGTTAGTAGGTAAACTTTCGTAAAGAACTGAATATAAATTATAATAATCAAGTTTTAAATAAAATGTAGCTGTTAAAAGTGTCAAATTTGAAATTAACGGCGCTATAGGAGAACCAATGGTAATTAGGATACTTTAAAAGTTAATATTTAATTGGTTTTAAGCTAATATATTTTTCAGTATCAATATTTAGGATCCAAAAGAGATTGAAATTCAATTAATTCAAATAGTAAAAACATAGTAGATCCATAAAAAAAGTGAGTTAATTATGGATTAACTCACCCTATGAGAAGGAAAACCGTAATCGACTTAAAAGAATTTAAGTCGAACACATACAAAATAACTATTTGTACACATTACAAAATTACTTAATTTAATTAGGGGAACTATACCCTATATATGGTATTTTTTATTCATATGTAAGGCTTGAATAGCTTGGTCCAAATGTGATTCAATATAACTGTCTCTTCTTATAAGCTAAAGAACAAAAAAAGTAATTTAATTGTTAACTCACCCATGAGAAGGAAATTTGTAATTGATCAAAAAGAATTAAGTCTAGGTTGGATATAGCAATACTACTTAAACCGATATTTATTGTATTCTTTATTTGCTAAAAATTGCTTTAATTTTTAAAAAAGGCTGTCCAGAAAAAGGACAGCCCCGACTTTAGCTTTTGTTAGGCCTGCTACTATTTTTTACTTAATGTTTCATACTGTAAGGGTTATTCACAGGATAGCCTCATTGCAAAATCAAAACAAATATAAAGCAAGTATACATTTGGAAACAGGAAAATTATACAAAGAATCACGACAATTGTTCCAAAAACGGTAAAGGACAATCTTAACTAGGTAGAAATCAAATACTTTTAATAAGATCTTTGGGAGATTTGCCAAATCGTTTTTTAAATAGCTTCCTGAAATACTGAATATCAGCCATTCCAAGGGAATTTGCAACTTCAGAAAATTTGGCATCTGGTTTACTAAGTACCATTTCGTAAACCATATCCAGACGGATGTCTCTGATTAATACAGCTGGGGTTAAGCCTGTCAAAGCTTTTACTTTTGAATAAAACTGAGTACGGCTCATTAAAAGTTCAACAGTCAGTTCATCGACCGTAAAGGAATTGGATCCCAATTTATTTTTAATGATTTTTTGCAGATTATCAATCCACATTTGGTCTATTTTGGAAAGTTTCAATATGGCCTTCTCCCCCTTCCTTTCCATTGGAAGTTTCTCTTTAGGAACATTTGACGTTTGTTGAAATCTAAGTTGCAACTGTTTTCGAAAATCTAGCAGTTGTTTTAAACGAGCCAAAAGTTCTTCCGTGTTAAAAGGTTTTTCCAAATAAGCATCCGCTCCTCTATCATAACCTTCAATTTTACTCTTTAATCTAACCTTAGCTGTTAATAAAACAATTGGGATATGAGAAGTCAGTGGATCCTTTTTAACGACGCTTAGCAATTCTAAACCATCTATTTTAGGCATCATCACATCTGAAATTATGAGATCTGGAATATACTGTTTGGCAAGTTGAATGCCTATTTCGCCATTACTTGCTTCATAGACCTTATACCTGTTTTTAACAAGTATTCCTTTTATGAATTCCCTCATTTCATCATTATCCTCGACAACAAGAATCTCAATGGCATCTTTGGGTTCTAAATCATTTTTATCCAAACCGTCTTCAACAGAAACAGGTGCAAGAATTTCTTGAATTAAGGAAGCTGGAGCCGTTTCTTTTACTAACTCCGGACTTTCTATATGTTCAAAAGAAAGAGGAAAGCTTAGCGTAAAAGTTGTTCCTTTTCCAAGTTCACTTTCTACTTTAATTTCGCCTTCCATCAATTCAACAAGTTCCTTGACAAGCGCCAAACCTATGCCTGTACCTTCTCCTTGTCTCGTAGTAGAAGCATCTGTTTGATAAAACCTATCATAAATTCTTAACTGGTCTTTAGCATCTATGCCTATGCCTGAATCTTCAACTATCAACTGCCAAGATACTTTATTCCTTGCCAAAACCTTTAAGCGAATGCTTCCTCCTTCAGGCGTGAATTTTTGCGCATTGGAAAGCAGGTTGTAAAGAATCTTTTCTATAATTTGTTTATCGGACTCCGTTTTCAATTCTACTAAGTCACAGTCCCAAATGAGATTTTGTGCTTTACGCTGCGTCAAAGGCAAAAAATATCCAAAAATTTCTTTCAAAACAATCAGAATATCGCCATGAAACTTGTTAATTTTCATTTTATCATCCTCCAACTTTGCTACATCCATAAGTTGGTTGACTAACAATAATAACCTATTTGCGTTATTAAAGATCACTGCTGATTGTTGCTTGACCTGCTCATCTTCATGTTTCAAGAGTTGTCGGGCAGGCTCTTTTACTAGCGTCAAAGGTGTACGAAATTCATGGGTAATATTAGAAAAGAATTTTGTTTTCAATTCATCTAAAGCTTTCATTTGTTCTGTTTCCTTTTTTTTAAACTCCAACCCTTGTTGCATTTTTGAACGATTCAGTCTGAATCTAAAAAACAAATAAATCAAGCTGCCAATAAATATAGCATACATTAAATAAGCTAGATTGCTACGCCACCATGGACTTGTAATTTTGAATGTAATTATTTTGGGATTTGGGTTTCTCTTGCCAGACTGACTAACATCTGCTACCATGAATCTATACGTACCAGCTGCAAGATTAGGGTATGTAATGTCCGTGTTTTTTCCTGCAAAGACCCAATCTGAATCTACACCATCAACTTTATAATAATAATTATTCTTCCCAAATTCTTCTCCCCCGATACCAGCATAGCTTAAGGAGAGAAAATTTTGATCATGATCTAGTTTTATTTCTTTTGTAAAATTCAATGGCTTTTTTAGAATATCTATTGAATCTCCAAATACAACTTCCTTATTATTTACTTTTAATTTTGTAAAAACAATATTTGCAAAGGAAGTATCCGGGAGAAAATCTTTAGGATCAAAAACAGAAATCCCATTTACGCCACCAAAGGCCAATCTCCCATCTTCTAATTTAAAGAATGAGGAAGTATTAAATTCATCTGCCTGTAATCCATCGTCCTTGGCGGTGAAGTTTCTGAAGTGCTTGTTTTTAATGTTAAACTGAGATAAACCAAAATTTGTGCTTAGCCATAAATGACCAAATTCATCTGGCAAAATACCATAAACCACATCATTGGGAAGACCATCTTCTTTTGTAAAATGGGAACACAAACCTGTTTTCTTATTCATTTTATTAATGCCTCCTCCCTTTGTTCCAAGCCATATATATTGATCACTTTCATAGGGGTCATCTACAGCGCATAAAATGGTATTGCTACTTAGCTTAGATTCTTTATTACCAGTCCATTTTTGAAATTTAATCTTTTGGTCTGCTCTATTGATTGAAACTTGTATTAAACCCAACGTACTAGACAACCAGAGTGTTCCATCCTTGCTTTCATATATAGTATTGACAATACAAGGGTCAGGACCTTGCCAAAGAAAACTATAATCATGATACTCAAGTGTGTCTCTGTCATTCCATTTAACTCCAATTTTATTATTCTTAAATGCTATCCAATAATTATTTTCTTTATCGAGATACGGGAATGCATCCTCCAAGTAAGGAATATCAATGGTGTGCTCTTTTGATTTTTTTCTAATGGTAAGCGTTCTAAATTTATCATCGTCTTCAAGAATAAATGAGGTATTATCATTTGCAAGAGCTCTCCCAAAAAATTCGTCTTCCAACATTTCTCCTTTATTATTAAAAGCAGAAATTTTATTTAAAATGTAAATACTATCTTCAAACTTATCAATGGCCATGACTGATTTATTGGGGAGCCAATGTTCGAATTCAGCCTTATCTGGCTTAATCAGTCTGAGACCGTAACCTGTTGTACCAATCCATAAATCCCCGTTTTTGGCTACATGCATAAATTCACAAATAGCTTCTTCAATAACAATTTGAGGATTCAAAGTTTCATTCCCCAAATTACGCCCAGTAATTTTTAACAATTGACTTTTAAAGATCAACCATATATTTCCCAATTTATCTTTATGGATAAAATTTTTGTTGAAGTGGTGTATTCCATCGAAGTTCAATTTGATTGGAAAATCATGAACTAATTGTTTATTTCTAAAGGCTTGCAATCGGCCCTGACAATACAACCAAAGAAAGTCGTTGTTGTCAACATTATTAAATACAATTGTTGATTGTGTTTCATCCAAAATATTTGGCAAATGGAAATCTTCCCAAGTATTTTTACTAGGATCATAACTCTTGATCTTTGCTTTTGATGTAGATACAATTATCTCCCCAGATGGGCTGACAAATGGATAGGTATATCCCATAAGGGTAGGCATATTTTTCCCAAGCTGAAAGGTTTCAAAATGTAAACTTTTTAAGTCCCGTTCATTGACTCCATCAATTCCAATTAAAGATTTGAAAGTAGAAATCCACAGTTTTCCATCATTTGTTTTAAAAAACCTAGGGAAGGCCAATTCGTTTACCGCTTGATCACTAAACTTAAAACCAATGTGGTGAAAAATTTCTGTCTCTGGGTCAAAACACTCTAAGCCGTTTTTTTGTGTATGATCCAAATGCGTCCTAATGCATCTTCCTGTAACATATACAGTTTATTGTCCACCAATGAAGTCGAATCGCCAAGCTGATTCTTAAAGTATTTGAATCAATAACCATCATAACGATCCAATCCATCGGCTGTGGCAAACCACATAAATCCTCTAGAATCTTGAATTAAGGAAGGTACATAACCTTGAGAAAGGCCGTCAGCAACAGTAACAGATTTTACATTGGTGTCCTGGCTTGTAAGTGGTATTACAAAACAAAGTAATATAAGTATTAACGACAGCCTAAGACTTTTAGCCATATGCTAGATCTAATGAAATTAGTGTCAAGGTGAATAATAAATGAGCAGGAATTTACTCTGTATGAATTACACTAAGCAAATTAATAACAAAATCATTCTGAACTATCTTTTATAACTATGAAAGAATTCATTCTGGAGTTGGGTATATTTCGCCTAATAAATACTTAGAAAATAATGATATTTGTATTGAACAGTCTGCATTAGAATCTGTATTGGATTCTGCTACTTTACAGACTCAATTATTAGTTTAGCCAGTGTGGGATTTATAGGGGGTTGGTCCATTATATGTAAATTCAGGGTATCAAAATCTTGTTTGAATTAAATTGGGAATGTTGAAACAGGAAGAGGTATTCCAAGATGGAACAACCTCAAGCTCTAGTTGTTGATGGCAATTTTCAAATTTTGTAAAGTGTTTTCATGTGTGAGGAATTGCCCCAAAACCTATTTATTAGTTAATCATTTCAATTGTGAAAGTAATTATTACTAAAAAATAAAAAGGAGAAAATTATACTTAGATGGTAGACAATCGTACAGAATGAGATGAAGATTAAATTCTTGGGTGTGGGTTACAGATTTTCTCTGATCTCTTTAGGAGTTTTGTTAAAGTGCTTTATAAAAAGTTTTTTGAAATATTTAAAATCAGCCATTCCAAGAGCATTGGCTATTTCTGAAAATTTAAGTTCTGGACTATCAAGAAGCATTTTATAGGCCAAATCAAGTCGGATATTTCGAACAAGCACTGCAGGTGTTAATCCAGTTAAGGCTTTCACTTTTGAATAGAATTGGGTTCGACTCATTAAAAGTTCAACAGAAAGCTCATCAACACTAAAAGATTCAGAACCTATTTTCTCTTCAATAATATTTTGTAAATTTTTGATCCATTCAAGGTCCATTTTTGAAAGTCCAACAGAATCATCATTTTTATTCTTTACTTGCATAGAAGCATTTTTTATGGGATTTTTGTTTTCATTTTGTTGAAATTCGAATTGTATTTGTTTTCTTACAACCAAAAGTTGGTTTAATCGAGTCAAGAGTTCTTCAGTATTAAAAGGTTTTACTAGATATGCATCTGCCTTTCGTGCATATCCTTTAATTTTACTTTCTAACCTTACTTTTGCAGTTAATAATACAATTGGGATATGAGAAGTCAAGGTGTTTTCTTTTAAAGAAACTAAAAGTTCATATCCATCCTTTTTCGGCATCATAATATCAGAAATGATAAGGTCTGGGATATTTTTAATTGCCATTGCAATACCTTCTTCTCCATCATTGGCTTCAATAACAGAATAATTGTTGTTAAGGAGGATACCGGAAATGTAATCCCGCATATCTGAATTATCTTCAACCAATAAAACAAGTTCTTTTTCATGCGTGGCAGTCGCAATTTCATTTTCAGGGTTATCCCGCTTAATAAAAGCTGGCTGTAGAATTTCTTGAACGAGAGAAGAAGATGGATAGTCATCCATAACTTCTTCTTTAATATGTTCATGTCCGTTTGAGATTGGAAAAGTAATGCTAAATGTGGTTCCTTTCCCAAGATGACTTTCAACTTTGATTTCTCCTTCTAATAAATTGACCAGTTCCTTCACTAAGGCCAAACCAATACCAGTTCCTTCTCCTTGTCTAGTATTTGAACCATCTGTTTGATAAAATCGGTCGAATATTTTTGACAATTCATTTTCAGCAATCCCTACTCCTTCATCTTCTACGATCATTTGCCAAAGTTCATTCTTTGTTGCGTGAATTTTTAGTTTAATTACTCCTTTGCGTGGTGTGAATTTGTGGGCATTAGAAAGTAAATTATAAAGTATTTTTTCTATGATTTGCTTATCTGTAGTTGTGATTAGGTTTTCTAAATCACATTCCCAAATGAGGGTTTGATCTTTGCTTTCTGCGAGTGGTTTAAAATATCCAAATATTTCTTTCAGAACAATAAGAATATCTCCATGAAAATCATTGATCTTCATTTTACCATCTTCCAGCTTTGCAACATCCATGAGCTGATTTACAAGAAGTAATAGTCTATTTGCATTATTAAAAATAACACTTGATTGTTGCTTTACTTCTGAATCATTATGCTTCATCAGCTGCCGAGAAGGTTCTTTGATCAAGGTCAATGGTGTTCTAAACTCGTGAGTAATATTAGAGAAAAATCTGGTTTTTAATTCATCCAATTCTTTTAGTTGTTCCGTTTGTTTTTCTTTTAAACTCAAATCTTGTTGCATCTTAATTCGATTCAATCTGAATTTTAAAAAAGAAAAAACCAATGCTCCAAATATTGATGCATAAATAAGGTATGCCAACCAAGTACGCCACCAAGGGTTCGCTATGCTAATTGAGATTTTTTTAGGGTTTGGATTTCTGATTCCTGCTTGATTCAAATTCGAGATCATGAATACATAGTTACCAGGACTAAGATTAGGATAACTATGCTCGATACTTTTATTTGCAAATATCCATTCTTTATCAATTCCTTCCATTTTGTAGTAATAGGAATCATTCCCATTAGCCTGCCCCCCAATGCTAGCATGACTTAGCGAAACAAAGTTTTGATAATGCTTTAATTTAATTTTCTTAGCAAAGTCAATGGGCTTTTTCAGTATATTGGTAGTGTCTCCAAAATTGACTTCTTTATTATTTATTTTTAATTTTTTGAAAACAACATTAGAATAAGTGGTATCTGGCAAAAAATCTTTTGGATCAAAAACAGAAACTCCATTCACGCCTCCAAAAGCTAATCGTCCATCATGAAGCTTGAAATAAGCCGAAGTATTAAATTCTTCCGCTTGGAGTCCGTGTTCTTTGGCGGTAAAGTTTCTGAACTGTTTATTTTTAATATTAAATTGAGATAAACCAAAATTTGTACTCAACCACAAGTGACCAAATTGATCCGGTAATATACCGTAGACCACATTATTTGGCAATCCATTTTCTTTTGAAAAATAAGTGCAATTACCTGTTTTTTTTTCCATCAGGTTCATCCCTGCCCCTTTTGTACCAACCCACAAAAATTTATTAGGTTGTAAGGGATCATCCATGCTACAAAGAATCACATCACTGTTTAATTTTCCATTTCCCCCTGACGACCCTTTTTTGAAATCTATTTCTTTTTTTATTTGATCTATATTAATTTGAATCAAACCCTTGGAACAAGACAAGTATATGCTTCCATCTATACTTTCAAAAACAGAATTCATTCTTACAGGCGACTTTGATTTCCAAAATCTACTGTAATCATGATATTGTATGGTATCATTATCAAACCATTTCATACCAAGTTCACTATTTTGAAAAAAGAGCCAATAATTTTTATGTTTATCTATATAAGGTATAGCCTCATTTAAGATTGGGATGTCAATTATTTTTTCTGTATTGTCCTTTTTAATATTTAATTTCCTGTAATTTTGTGTATCATCTAAGACATATTCGATCCCTTCAATTGCAACTGACCTTCCATCAAAAGATCGTTTTAATAATTCACCATTCTCGTTAGCTAAGGTTGTACTGTTTATGATGTAGGTATCATCTTTAAATTTGTCGAAAGACATTGGAGAAATATTTGGAAACCAATGCGCAAATTTAGTTTGATTAGTATTTACATTTCTTACTCCATATCCGCCAGTACCAATCCAGAGATTGTTATTTTTGTCAATAGACATTGTTTCACAAAATCTATCCACTATAATTATTTTGGGTATCTGGTAATTAGCTTCTAAATCATCTATTTTATATTTTAATATTTGCCCTTTCAATAGCATCCAAATATGATCTTCATTGTCTATATAAATATAATTTTTAGATGCTGCAAAGGAACGATCAAATTCTATTGAGAATGGAAAATCATATATTAATTCTGTACTTCGCCATGCTTGTAGCCTTCCATTTAAATAG
Organism: uncultured Saprospiraceae bacterium; assembly: GCA_938018185.1. GTDB lineage: Bacteria > Bacteroidota > Bacteroidia > Chitinophagales > Saprospiraceae > JALZVN01. Next base: position 1,150 of record CALIIW010000343.1, on the reverse strand, counting down.
ACCCATGTGTATTGACCATTAATGGAATTAAATACAAATGAAATCTCTTTTAACTTTAAATTTTTTATTCTTGGAAATTCTTCCAAAAGATTATTTGCTTTATTAAATTGTTTCAACTCTTTATTGGGCATTGTTAAAATCAACTCGCCTGATTGAGTAACCATAGGATAATGGTAAGGAGCGAAATTGGGCATATTTTCCCCAGCAATATAATTTTTGAAACTTACCTTTTCTAAGTCATGTTGATTAACCCCAATAATTTCAGTTAAAGAATTCACTGTAGAAATCCATAATGCCCCATCTTTTGTCTTTTTTAACAGAGGATAAGAAAAAGAGTCCCCAAGCTTGTCTTTAAGCTGAAAGTTTAAATGATGGAACTTTTCTGTTTCCGGATTAAAACATTCCAGTTCAAATTTTTGAGTTATGATCCATATCCTACCTAGATCATCTTCCTGGATCATAGATAGTGCGTTTCTTATTAGGGAGTTGTCATCATCTATGTTATTTTTATATTGCTTAATTTCTGTGCCATCATATCTATCCAAGCCATCACCAGTTGCAAACCAAAGATACCCTCGCTTGCATTGAACGATGGAAGGGACATATCCTTGAGATAATCCATCAGAAATGGTTATTGAGCTTACGTTTGAAATTTGACCAAAAAGAGATGCAGGTAGAAGAAGTATTACCAAAGCAATACAAATTTTAACACCATGTGCAAAGATTGGATATTTAAAAATTGAAAACAAAGTATTATAACTTATTAATAGATTGTAATAAATGCGAGCGCGTAATTTACTTACAAAATTTCTTACAAACCATTAACTCAATTCAAAAAACAGATCAAACTCCTTGATTTCGTACAATATTCATCTTTTATTGTACGAATTTCTCTTTTGGTTATTTCTTCATAAGTAGAATTATTGCATCCATTCGTTTGTGAAATAGTTGATCTATGCTTTTTTAAATGTTAATTTTATTAATGCTTTGTCCCTTGACCAAAAAAAGGCCTTGGGAAATTATTCCCAAGGCCAATCATATTTACTAAATTAAATCTAATCCAAAAGAATCATCTTCTTAGTTGCTGAATCTGTGTCAGTATCTAACTGATAGTAAAGAACGCCTGTTGCTTGAAGCTCTCTTCTGTCTA
>CALIIW010000342.1 GCA_938018185.1 uncultured Saprospiraceae bacterium | reverse complement strand
GCGATTGTGATTTTTGAAGCAATCCGAAATTTGAATAATTGATTACTCTTCCTCTGCGAAGGACTTTCCAACCTTGCTCATTAAATTCATAAGAATCAAAGGAATTGATGTAGAAGTCTTCAATTTTTTTCCTTTTTGTTGAATCAGAATCGTATCCAACCAATTTCCTGGCTCTGGATAGTAATTGAGAAATTCTTGCCAAGTTGGTGAAGTTCTTCCTATGCTATTGGCTATATTTAATTGAAAACAACCATCTAAAGCATTGAAAGTGATAGCGATAAAAAGTGTAGTATAGCCAGGAATTCCAATTTTTAGAAAAAAGTAGTGTTCCAATAAATCCGCATTTAATGGATAAGAATTCCAAGAAAATAATGGATAAGTATATAGATCACTTTGAATCATGAAATTTTTCAAATAATGTTGCAGACCTTCTAATTGGTCAATGGTTTTCTCAACTAGATGATCTTCATAAGTTAGTTGATCTAAAGGATACCATTTATTTTCTGTAAATCGAAGAAATTCTAAATTCCCTACTTTTTTCTTGTACTCGAATCTTGGACTTTGAGATAAAATATAGCCAGGATAATAAAAATCCATTTTTAAAGACTTGGCGTATTCCACTTCTAGCAACATGGAATAAATCCCTAAGCTATACTTTTTAAAATCCGGATGATAAATACCCATGATACTTGCTACAGCTTTTGAACCAATATCAAGGAAACTAACGGCAACTAATTGATCTTCGTTATAAATCTTGCACATTTTCGTTTCAAAGATCTCTTTATCGAAAGATCCAATCAGCCAATCTTCCAAGCTACCAGAAAGGTCTCCTTTAAAACATTCCTCCTTGTATATTTCATAAAGCGCCAAAACTTCTTCATCTAGATCTAATGGAATAAAGTTCGAAGTGAAAACTTGCTTGTTGTTGGCTAATAACTTTCTAGAGCTTTTACGATAGCTATGTCCTTCTAAATTTAATCTGGTTCTAATAGTCGTATTAGCCGTCCCATCAAGAAAAGTAACAGGGCAGTGAAACATAGATTTACCGCTGCGAAAATATCCTTCACTCAGGAGTTCATCGATTCTAACTTTTGAAAAGCTTTTTAATTTAACTGTATTTCCCGCTACACACATTATTCTGGATAAAATTCTTTAAAAACTTCTTTTACAATCAACCAGTCTTCCTTAGGATCAAAACCAGCTTTATCTTCAAACAGCACATTAAAGTATGGTTTCTTTTCATAATATCCATACTTTCTGCTATGTACTTCGGGGTTCTCATTCACATAATCGAAATATATTTCATTTTCTCTAAAATAAGGCTCGTAAACTTTTATTTCCTTTGGATGACTACAAGTAAATAAGATGCAAATTATGTCTTGCTTACTAGAGATCATCTGCATGACTTCCTTAGCATGGGGATAAAATTGCATTGGAATCTCTTCTTCACTCCAATTCGGAATTATGATTGTTTCATGAATGTCGAAACCCCAGTATGTTTTGTCCCAATTTTTTGCCTTTTTTCGCTCAAAAGCCTTACGAATAGCCCTGCTGATCATGAATATATTTGCGATTATAAAATGTAATGATACTCTTTTCTACAGAATTTATAAAAGGTAATTGTCCAAGTTTTTATACCTTTGCGACATAAAATTCAAAACAATGTTTGTTAAAAAGAATTTAAGGACGATACTCCTGATCGCTGTAATTTTGATAGGAATATCTTGTACCTTTTTCATCGAGATACCGAACTTCTCTCCTTTGGGAGCAGTATGTCTTCTTGGTGCAGCATATTTCGCCAATAAAAAATATGCTTTTATCTTGCCAGTAGCTTTGATGTGGTTGGTTCATCTATACTTAAATAATGTTGTTTATGCTGAATATTTTGATTCTTTTGAGTTGGTAGGCGTTCCATCTGTTTATTTGAGTATTGTTCTGATGGTATTGATTGGGACTGTAATGCTGAAGAAGATCAACTTTACAAATGTTATGGGTTCTGCTTTGGTGGCTGCCTTTACCTTTTATTTAGTTACAAACTTTTTCTCTTGGTTAGGAAATCCATTGTATCCACGAAACTTTGCTGGATTGATGGAATCATATACTGCTGCAATTCCATTTTTTAGATCAGGGACCTTACCGGCAAATCTGATTTTTACCCCAATTTTATTTGGCATTTTTGAATTATTAGATAAAAAGGTAGTTGTTCCTTATTTAGCTAAAAATCCAATATCCATTGGATCATAATACGAGTCTTGTCAAAGGAAAAGACTATTACATTGAAAATGGCTTGTATGTCTTCACAGAAGCTTATTTAAAGAAAAGAGGCTATTGTTGTGAATCAGCATGTCGACATTGCCCTTATGGTTTTAAAAAAAATAATTAATATGAAAAATCTCATTACCCTAATACTCGCTTTTACTCTATTTGCTTGTGGTCAGCCTGGCAATAACCTAGCTAGTCAAAAAGTTGCAGATGCAACTTCACAAGCAGACATAGACAAAAACCTTATCATTGATCATGCGATTGCAAATAATCTTGATCTTAAATCTACTCCTTCAGGAATTTATTACATCATGACACAAGATGGTGATGGTGGTGCGCATCCAACTGCTGCATCTCAAATTGAAGCACATTATCACGGAACACTTTTAGACGGGACGGTTTTTGATTCTTCTGTCAAAAGAGGAAAGCCATTAAATTTTAGATTGAATGGTGTTATAAAAGGTTGGCAAGAGGCTATACCTATGCTAACTAAAGGTGGTAAAGGAACTTTTTTCCTTCCTTCTCATCTTGCATATGGTGCAAGAGGTTCTGGTTCTAAGATTGGCCCTAATTCTGTTTTGGCTTTTGAAATCGAATTGGTAGATTTTAAATAAGAGCTCGGTTATAGTTATAGTTTATAGTTTATAGTTTATAGTTTATAGTAAAAAAATCGTTCATCTTGCCGCAAAGCAAGATGAACGATTTTTTTTTGCAATACTTTCTAAAAGTTAAATCCAAAGTGAAGCCCTGGTTCTCCATAAAAATACTTTGACCATTTGTCATCTAGCTCTTTAAAGCCCTCAGGCATATCAGAATGATAAGCTCTTTGTGTAATCGCTATTGATGGCTCAATAAAAAACCTTTCTTTTAATATTTTAAAATGATATCCTAGGCGATAGGTATTGAAAAATTGAATGCCTTTATCAATCTTATTTTTCTCTTCATCAAAGAAAGATTGCCAGGCGTGCATCACATGTACTCCTGTGTATAAGCCTTTCCACCAAAAATGTTGGTAGGCAAGTGCAAATCCAAATTCTCTAATTGAGCCAGGAAGATATTTGAAGAAATTATGGTTTGCTTTTCTT
>CALIIW010000341.1 GCA_938018185.1 uncultured Saprospiraceae bacterium | reverse complement strand
ATAGTACTAAATGTCGAAGGAATAAATATTCTATCTCGAGAATTTAAAAGATTAATAAGTTGGGATCAAATTAAAAGAATATCAATTGTGGATTATCACCTCATAATATCCTTAAATAAACCTGCCCGCTTTTTTAAGAGCATTCTATTTAAAAGGAATCTATTTTGGAAATATAAAAGTCGGTATGAAATTTCGATTTATTTATTTAGCCTAGAGGAGAAGTTTAGTTCTGAAAAAGAATTTTTAAGCAAAATTGAAAAATGGCACATTAATTCCTCATCTGGGATTTGAAATTCAACATGAATGGACCGGAAACAAATCGCTTGTATATCCTTGTAATTAGATTCGAAGATGGAACTTTTGAATCGATACCGATAGTAAAAAACTAGATTGTTAAAAAAAGAGCTTATCTTGATTTATGATAAGCTCTTTTTTTATTTTAATTAGTCTAATAATCTATTCTGAGTCATAATGAAGACAAGCAAAAATTAATATGTTGAGTAAGTCCACAAATAAATTTTTATGAAAATAAAAATACTTTCCATATTAATCTTATTCCTTTTTTTTAATAAAATGGAGGCACAACAAAGTGTCAGGGTGTCACCGATTGTTGGCTTAGAATATCATGAGACGTATTCTAATTTCCAAAATGATAATCTTTTATTCCATGGATTAATTCAAAAAGGCCGCTGGAATTATAGAGCAGGCTTAAATTTCAATTTTTCACTAAATAAATCTCTAACAATAATTTCTGGTGTCCACTACTATAAATTAGGAATCATACTTAAATATGACGAATCACTTATACCGGATAACATAGCTGTATTTCCAACAGGAAGCGGGCCTTCACTAGTCTATAGTAAATACATTAAAAATGTCAGAGCAATTCCATTTTATCTAAGAATAAGTAAACATTCAGAAAAACATTTTTTGTTTGTAGAAACTTGCATGTCTTTAAATTTTACAGACAATACTACTCGTAAAAGACTTCTTACTACTGATTCTGAAGTCATAACTGACACTATTGAAGACAGGGAGATTTTTGTGTTTTTAAAATTTGCACTAGGACTTGGATATAAAGTATCTAATAAATTAAATTTAGCTGTTAGCCCACTAGTAAGATACCGACCAAGAACATATGATAATTTTAACTCTGCTAACAATCAGCACGAATTTACCTACGGCATGATGATTAAAACTGAAATAAAAATTTAAACCTTTCACTTCCCTTTCAACTTTCCCCGTTTCCATTTTTACCTTTCGACTTTATTCAAAATCTTCTTCACTACGCTCTGTCATAAGCTCTTCCGCATCAAGCCCTTGCTCACAAAGCCACTTTGCAAAAATAGCTGACGAGCCATTGGCACCATGCGTTACAAAAATACGCTCTGCCTCCGTGTCTTTGACAGCTTGTACAAGTCCGTCCCAGTCCGCATGATCTGACAATGGAAAGCCGCGATCACAGCTACGTCCTTTTCTACCTTTGCGTAAGGCCATCCAACCAGAAGCAATGCCAACTGACTTCTCCCCAAGTTTATTTGTCCAAGGATTTCCAGCAGCGCCGGGCGGGCAGATGACAATGTTGCCAGCGTACATCTCTTTAGTTTGATGCGAGGCAATCTTTATAGTGTCATTTAGTTTGATTCCTTGCTTTCTAAAAATGACATTTGTTGCTTCTATAGCAGCATGCGTAAATATTTTTCCAATGGAAGTATCCAATCCTTGTATAATCCTTTGCGCTTTGCCCAAAGAGTAACCAGTAAGCAAGGTTGTTTTTCCCTCTGCTTTATTCTGGTGCCACCAATTATTTATATCTGCAAAAATTTCCTCTTGAGGTGTCCATTTATAAATAGGCAAACCAAAGGTTGATTCCGTGATGAAGGTATCACATTTGACAGGTTCAAATTTTTCGGCAAGACCATCATCTTCTAATTTATAATCCCCAGATACAACCCAAACCTCCCCCTTGTATTCAACCCTGATCTGTGCAGAACCGGTGATGTGCCCAGCAGGATGAAACGAAAATTTCACACCATTAATTCTAACCACTTTGCCATAAGCCACAGATTCTATCTTTAAATTTTTCCCTAGCCTATGCCTTATAACCGGCTTGGCCGAATCGGTACACAAATAATGCTCATTGCCCCATCTCGCATGATCTGCATGACCATGCGTGACTAATGCCCTCTTCACGCGCTTCCAAGGGTCAATGTACACATTCGCCCGCTGTACAAACAAGCCCTCCTCCGTAAACCTTATGAGTTGTGATTTTGAAATAATGTTAATTTTAGATTCCTCAAGATAGAATGATTTTCTTTTAAAGTTTATGAAAATGCAACACCATTGTTTATTTAGAGTTTAAAGGTATATTGTACGATATGCTTGTTTTGAAGGAAAAATATTTAAACAATCAACAGACATCCGATATCCGACATCCGATATAAATCTGACATCTGACATCTGACATCCGACAACCAACTAACAACCAAATATCATGATGAAAGGCGGTGTTCCATCCAAAAAGAAAAAAAGCTTCGCTATACAAACGCCATTGCGAATGTACTTGCGACGTTACGGTCGAGAGATCAGTCTTCCTATAAAATACCAAGATCTGCATCGATTTGAAAATACAGTCTCTTTGATCGATAGCAATGGAGAAGATACTTTGTGGGAAACAGCTTATTATAGCCAGACGGACACTAGGGATTTTCATAAAGCCTTGACTCAGATTTATGCCCTTTTAAAAACGGATGGAGATACAGAAGTATTAGATCATCTCAGTGTAGCACGAATTGACTTTTGTACTTTTGGAAATACTCACCCATTCAGAGTTAGGATTATAAATAGCTATAATGACAATTATGATCACTTTTATGTTAAAAAAGCAGACTCATCTAGAGTGTATGGTTTAGAATTGGAGCATGTGCTATCGCCAAATAGAATTACATACATGGTTGATGGTGGTACTTTGATAGAAGAGCACATTGCCGGTATTCCAGGAGATCGTTTTATCGAACAAAACCTAAATGTTTCTAAATTTGATCAAATCAGAATTTCAAAGGAGTTTGTAAAATTTAATGAAAGATGCTTTGTTCGATTGCTAGGTGACATGCGATCTTACAATTATGTGGTTGACATAACACCAGATATCGAAGGCAATCAATATCGGATAAGAGCCATTGATTTTGATCAGCAATCTTACGAAGGAAGAAAAAACTTTTATCTACCTCAATACTTTAAAGAAAACAACCCCATCATCAAAATGGGGATCCAACACATGACTCCAGAAACGATGAAGCAATATCAGCTGGAAGAAAGAACCCTAATCGCCAATCGCTCCAAAGGAGAATTTAGGAGACTTTCAGCACTCTTGGAAGTCATGCAAAAAGACATCATTTCCACAAATGAAAAAATCGAAAAACTCAAACAAGACTTAATCCAACACCACGACAACGATGATTTTACAGCCTGCAAAAATATGGGTGAAATTGTTGCGACTAATATTGATTTGATTATTCAGAAAGTTTTTCAGCAAGGCATGCCGTAGAAGAGTAATGTAAAAAACAGTAGGGACGCGATTTATCGCGTCCTCATTTGACCTACCCTCGTGTATGGTTGCCCTCTTTTTGAAAGAGAGAGGCCTAGGGGCAAGGCTGTTGAGTTCAGTTTTATTACTCGATTAACCGAACATTCAAATTTCGAATTACGAAGGAATAATTAAACAAAGTCTTTGTTTTTAATACACCGTCGTTGGTTTAATAAGTAAATTATCATTCAGTAGCTCAAGGGCATGCCCTTGAGTATGGTTTCAAACAAAGCAACTAGTCTCTTTAAATCTTAAAAAAATTATACATTAATATTTCTTCTACAATTTGAGGACTTAAGAATCCCTTTAGCATGGGTTGGGACTTGAAACCTCCCAACCCCAAACAGTTTAAAACAATTCCATTATAAACCATATATTAGTACCCAATTATCAACTTTAAAACAATACTACTATATGATACCACAGCTCTACAAGTTCTTCCTTGGGACATTACTTCTTTTTTGTCTCTTCTCCTGCACCACCGATACACAAAATACTAGCAAAGATTCCTCTCAAAAAGACTACGGCTATGAAAGAGCCCACAACCCATGGGTTTTTCGATCCGTATTAGACGAAAAACCAAGAATGATCACCTTGGCTCTGAATGACAACTTGTGGCTAGCATACTCGACACAAAATTGTGCGATCTACAAAGCTTGGAAAGGATTTGTAAATTTTGATGGTGCGGTCTACAATACGGTACATGGTCCTCAACCAAATACCATTGGCGATGGGTTTTTTGTGAATGAATTTGAAAACCCTTGGATCGCCACTAAGGATGGAAAAGCGCAAGAATTAAAAACCCAATACAGGGGACATAGTTTTGTAAAAGGACAAGTGGTTTTAAATTATGAATTTATGTTATCTGATGGGACAAAATTTACCGTCAGTGAGAAACCAGAATATATTGAAAGCGAATCTGGTTTGAAAGGATTAGAAAGAGTGTTTAATATTGAGGGACTTCCTGCTGGCGTTCAATTAACTTTAAAAACCAATGTTAGTTCAATTTCTGGCTCAACAGACAAATCAGCTGAGCAGGCAAACTTCAAAACAAACGGGAAATTAAGTATTGATAAGATAACTGAAAGAGATGCTGGACAAATAACAGGAATAGATCTTAGTGGTCAATTGGTTTTAAATCCAAAAGAAGCAACCTCGCTTAAGGCATTTTTTGTAAAGACTCCTTTGATTAAGAACGCAAACAAACTTGAAAACGAAAAAGAATTAGACAAGCCACTTGGCTATAAATTGATAGCTCGAAATGATTGTAAATCTTGCCACAATACTTTTAGAAAAACAATTGGCCCCGCTTACCTAGAAGTTGCAAGGAAGTATGACAATACTGCAGAGAATATTGCTTTGCTTTCGCAGAAAGTAAAATATGGCGGAGCCGGAGTTTGGGGGACTACGATGATGAATGCACATCCCAATGTAGACGACTTGGAAATAAAAACAATGGTGGAATACATCATGACTTTGGATAGTGAAGAAGAGAAAATTGCCAAAAGTAAACCTGTCAAAAAACAAATGGCTTTTACTTCCGCTTCTGATGTAGAGAAAGAAGAACTCTTGCCTGGTTTAAGATTAAAATTTGTCAGAATTTCTAAAAAAATAAAAGGCCTTGATGATGTTAATTTTAATAAGAATGTTGAGTACGAAGGGGTCGTACCCAATGTAGATATTATAGATGCAGATCTCTCTTGGGCGGGAGATTGGTTTGGGATGCAATTTGATGGTTACTTAGAGGTGCCTAAAGACAACAATTATTTGTTTAAAATTAGTTCTGACGACGGCTCAAGGTTTTATCTAGACAATCAGTTAATTATTGATAATGATGGTTTTCATGGCAATGATTCTCGTGATGGAGAAATGGCTTTAAAAGCAGGACTACATCCAATACGTTTGACATACTTTCAAGGAGAAGGCGGTAAGTCTGTTAATCTGGCTTGGAAGTCTTTTGACGATGCAGGCTTTAAAGCAATTGGCCCAGCTTCATTGGTTCATCATAAAAAAGAACAAGCCATTGATGTAAATAAAAAATCACCACCACTTGCAGAAACTGCAAAGATGCCAGGAGATCAATACCCTTTGTCTGAAGTTCATCCGAGTTTTGATTTGTTTCAAGCAAGACCAGCAACCTTCTTGCCTAAAGTAGCCGGAATGGGATTCAAAGCAGATGGGAAATTGGCTGTTAGCACCTGGGATGCTGGCGGAGAAGTTCATTTGATCAGCAATCCTCAATCAGAGGATCCTGGAGATATGAAAGTGAAGACAATTGCCAGAGGACTGGCAGAACCTTTAGGCTTAAAGGTGGTTGACGATGTTATTTATGTTTTACAAAAGCAGGAGCTGACAAAGTTAGTTGACCGAAATGGAGACGACATAATTGATGATTACATCACGGTATGCAATGCTTGGGATGTAAGTGCAAACTTTCACGAATTCGCTTTTGGTTTGGAAGAAAAAGATGGCTGGCTGTATGGCAATTTAGCTATTGGCATTCTCCCAGGTGGCGCATCTGCACCAAATCAACCGCAACACAGAGGAAGGACTTTTAGAGTTGAAATTGCCTCTGGAAAAATTGAATACATTGCCACTGGGCTGAGAACGCCTAATGGTGTTGGTATTGGAGTAGACAACGAATTATTTATTTCTGATAACCAAGGAGACTGGCTTCCAGCTTGCAAAATAATGCATGTAGAAAAGGACGCTTGGTATGGGTCAAGAGCGGTTGATTTTGAAGGAACAAAAGACCTTGAAATGAAAGACCCAGTGGTCTGGTTGCCTCAAGATGAGATTGGCAATTCTCCTTCCCAAATCACTTATTTAGATAAAGGTCCTTACAAGGGGCAAATGGTACATGGTGAAGTGACGCATGGTGGTTTGAAAAGGGTGTTTGCCGAAAAGGTCAATGGACAATACCAAGGCGTAGTATTCAGATTTGTTCAAGGTCTTGAAGCAGGAGTAAACAGAATGTGCTGGGGACCAGATGGCGCACTTTACATAGGTGGAGTTGGCTCAACTGGCAACTGGGGACATACTGGCAAACTATGGTACGGCCTTCAAAAAATTAAATACAATGAGCAAGCTACTTTCGAAATGTTAGCCATCAGAGCCATGACTAATGGAGTAGAAATTGAATTCACAGAGCCATTGAGAGAAGGGGAAGGATGGGATAAGAATTTATACAATATAGAGCAATGGTATTATAAGCCTACTGCTGATTATGGTGGACCAAAACTGGACCAAAAAAAGTTAGCTGTTAAAAGTGTAAACCTTTCTGAGGATCGCAAAAAAGTGTTTTTAGAAATTGGAGGCATCAAAGAAAAGCATGTGGTCTATGTTAGATTGAAAGAGCATCTGATTTCTGATAATGGAAATGGGCTTCATAGTACAGAAGCTTGGTATACCATGAATAATATTCCTAAAGACAAAATGGGAACAGTCGTTTCAAGTCAAAATATTATTGCGGATAATACTTTGTCTGAAGGGCAGAAAAAAGCAGGCTGGAAGCTACTATTTGATGGAAAAACCACTTCAGGATGGAAAAATTTCAAGAAGGAAACCATAGGTGCAAGTTGGGTTGTTGAAAATGGAACCTTATCCCTGGCTACAAATAAAAAACCGGATGGAGCTTGGCAAGTAAAGGATGGTGGTGACATTATTAGTGAGAATGTTTATACCAATTTTGAATTTGAAATTGACTGGAAAATCCAAAGTTGTGGCAATAGTGGCATCATGTATCTGGTCTCTGATTCAGACGAATATGATTATCCATGGATGACAGGACCTGAGATGCAAGTTCTTGACAATACTTGCCATCCCGATGCAAGAATAATAAAACACCGTGCTGGCGATCTCTACGACATTGAGGAATCTAAATATGTAACAGTAAAAGCTGCAGGAGAATGGAATAAAGCACGCGTAGTTGTCAACAATGGGAAATTAGAACACTGGCTGAACGGTGTAAAAGTTGTTGACACAGAATTGTGGACAGAAGAATGGGTTGAAAATTTAAAATCCACTAAGTGGAAAGACTACCCAGCATTTTCAACTAAAAAATCAGGAAAAATTGCTTTGCAGGATCATGGTGATAGGGTTTGGTTTAAAAATATCAGAATAAGAGAGCTCTAAATACAAGCATTATAATATTAGTCAATATAAAAATTTAGATTATGAAAAATTGGTCAAGAAGAGAATTGTTAAAAGCCTTGGGAGTATCCGCATTAAGTGGAGGCTTGGCTCATGATTTAGCCTCTTTCAAATTTTCAGAAAAAAATTACGAATTAGACCTTGATCAAAATTTTGTCAAGCCAGACAAACCGATTACGGCAATTACTTTGGGAGCAGGGAATCGAGGAAATGTGTATGGAAATTATGCCGGGAAGAATCCTGAAAACATGAAGATAGTAGGTGTGGCAGAACCAATTCCTGTTAGACAAGAACGCTATGCAGAAAAGCATGATATCAAAAAGAAAAATTGCTTTGCAACTTGGGAACATGTCTTTGAAAAACCAAAATTTGCAGATGCTATAATTATTACAACACCTGATCATCTTCACTATGGTCCTGCCATGCAAGCCCTTGAAATGGGCTACGATCTTTTGTTAGAAAAACCAATTGCACAGAAGTGGCAAGAATGTAAGGATATCCTTGAGTTGGCAGAAAGAAAAAATAGTATTGTTGCGGTGTGCCATGTGCTTAGATATTCACCATATTATAGAAAGATCAAAGAAGTAATTGATAATAAAGAATTAGGAGAATTAGTAAGTGTAGCGCATTTTGAACCAATACAACATGTTCACATGTCCCACTCTTTTGTGAGAGGCAATTGGGGTAAAGAAGCAGATTCAAACCCCGCGATCTTAGCTAAATCTTGTCATGATCTCGACATGTTACGTTGGTGGATTGGAAAGAAGTGTTTACACCTTAATTCATTTGGATCCTTAAAATGGTTTAAAGAAGCTAATGCACCAGAAGGGTCTACTGCAAGATGTACAGATGGTTGTGCGGTAGAAAAAACATGTCCTTATTCTGCCAAGAGAATTTACCATGAAAAACAATCTTGGCTGCATCATTTTGATTTGCCAAAAGACAAAACGGAATGGCCTGATGCAATCATGAAAAATATAACAGAAGGCCCTTACGGTAGATGTGTCTACAGATGTGATAATGACGTAGTAGATCACCAAGTGATGAGTATGCTTTTTGAAGATGAAATAACTGCAAGTTTCAACATGGAAGCATTTACATCTTATCATGGTAGAAAAAGTCGAATCATGGGTTCCATGGGTGATATCGTTGGTGATGGACAAGAAATGACCATTGTAAATTTCCAAACAGAAGAAGTGACAAGATGGAATGTGAAAGAGCATGCTAAAATAAAATCTGGACACGGAGGCGGAGATTGGGGAATAGCACAGGATTTTGTTTCCGCAGTAAGTCAAAAAGACGCTAAATTATTAACTTCAAATCTTCAGGCTTCGATGGATAGTCATCAAATGGCATTCTTAGCGGAAGAAAGCAGAAAGTCATTCAAAACCATGAAGGTATCTTAAAGGCGAAGGCTCAAAGTCTAGACATAAAAGTCTAAATTAAAATGCAATATTTATTACAAACAATAAGAATCAATTGATGGCTAAAAAAAGAAAGATTAGAATGGGAATGGTTGGAGGTGGAAGAGGAGCCTTCATTGGAAATGTGCACAGGATGGCTGCTGCAATGGATGGACAGATAGAACTGGTATGCGGTGCGTTTAGTAGTTCTCCAAAAAAATCAAAACTATCTGGAGCAGATTTATTTTTACCTGCTAAGCGTGTTTACAATTCTTTTGAGGAAATGATCCTTAAGGAAAAAGAATTGCCAGAAAATGAAAGGATGGATTTTGTGTCCATTGTTACACCAAACCATGTTCATTTTGCTCCAGCTAAAATGGCTTTGGAAAATGGCTTTCATGTAGTTTGTGACAAGCCTATAACTTTCGATATTAAGGAAGCTAAAGAATTGCAAAAATTAGTCAAGAAGAAAAAATTACTCTTTGCTTTAACACATAACTATACGGGTTACCCTATGGTGAAAGAAGCAAGATCGATTATAAGAAAGAACAAGTTGGGCAAGATCAGAAAAGTGATTGTAGAATATCCCCAAGGCTGGCTTTCTACTTTTTTAGAAAAATCTAATCAGAAACAAGCAGCTTGGCGAACTGATCCAAAGAAATCTGGTTTGGCAGGAGCAATGGGTGACATTGGAACCCACGCTGAAAATTTAGCGGAATATATCACAGGGCTCCAAATTACCGAATTATGTGCAGATTTAAATACCGTTGTGAAGGGTAGAAAACTAGATGATGATGGTACCGTCTTGTTAAGGTATAACAATGGTGCTTCAGGTATTTTGATGGCTAGTCAAATTTGTGCAGGCGAAGAAAATAATTTGAGGATTAGAATTTATGGCGAAAAGGGAGGCCTAGATTGGAATCAACAAGAGCCAAATACCTTAATTTTAAAATGGCAAAATAAAACTGCGGAGCTGATTAGAACAGGAGTTGGTAATTTATCGAAGGAAGCCAATGCGCATAGTAGAATTCCAGCTGGACACCCTGAGGGCTATCTGGAAGCTTTTGCAAATATATACCGAAATTTCGCATTCACCCTTCAATCGATTTTACAAAATAAAAAACCATCCGATCTGTATTTAGATTTTCCAACAGTAGAGGACGGAGTTAGAGGAATGAAATTTATTACCAAGGTCATAGAAGCTTCAAAGAGCAAAAAAAAATGGATAAAATTTTAAGATATTTACATTAAATTATTATTTATGAGAGCTTTTAAATATACATATTCAGGCTTGGTGTTTTTCATGCTTTTAGTTTTTTCCTGTGGCGGAGATGTTCAGAAGCAAGCACCAAAAGTTACAGCTGAACCTGGTTTTTACAATTTAGAACCTACAGAATTCTTGTCTACCTA
>CALIIW010000340.1 GCA_938018185.1 uncultured Saprospiraceae bacterium | reverse complement strand
TTAATCTCCACTTGTTGCTGATTGCTAAAACCGTCCTCACCAAATTTGATTTCTAAAGAAACTGTATATACTCCAGCTTCTTTATATTCGTGTTCTGGATTTCTTTCTGTTGAAGTCGTACCATCACCAAAGTCCCAATTTAAATTAACTTTTTCACCAGCATCAAATAAAAATTTTAATGTACACGGACCAGTACAACCATTATTTTCAACCCTAAACTCACCTCTTTGAAACCAATATTCCGATTTGGGTAAATCTACTACTAATTCTTGCTGAGAAAAGCCCCCAAATATGCCTATCCCTTTTTCTATATTTGACAGTATTGGTTGAGGTTCAGAAAGTACGTTGTTAACTGTTAAGTTATATAAAGTAACAGATTTAAAGTAATCATACATTTCTTTACTTACAGACTTAACATTGATAATTGCCTCTAATTTATTGTTTGGGCTCCAGTTTATGTCTTCGTCAAATATTGCGAAATCTAGAGGATATGTTTGGCCATTGAAATTTTCGTCCGTCAAAAAAATAGCTGGTAAAGGTAAGTTAGTAGTCCCATCAAATGCTGCAACAATATCCTTATTATCCGCATTAATATCCTTTGTTAAAAAACCTGTATGCGGTAAAATATATCCGTTAATTTCAAGTTCTGCACTTTCATCATGTTGTCCGTTTAAAATATTTATTCCACCATCAATTAAATAATAGTTGCGTTCATCCGGATTGTCTTCAATTTCAATTTTGAATGATCTAGATAAAAAACGTTGAAATATTTCTTCATCATTAGAAATCACTGTTGATACAAAAGATTTTGGAGTGCTAGTTTGAGAAGTAATACTTTGCAAGCCAAGACTTTGTGCCTCGATCTGATAGCTTGTATTTTGTTCAATTTGAAATCCGTCAGCAGCATAAACTCCTTCTGACTGGTGCTCCAAAACAACAAGTTCTTTTCCCACTTCGTCTTTCAATATAACCTTGGCAGATTCTAAGTTATTTTGAAAACAATTTAAATTTGTTAGGTGACAAGATTGACTTAGATGAACACTGAGTCCAGTTTCTGGACTTAAAATAGCATTCATTACAATTAAATCATCATTATTTACATCAGGGTAAGGCAGTTCTTTTTTACAGCCAAATAGTATGCATAATATTAAAAGATGATATACAGAATATTTCATAGTTATTTAATTTAAAATTTGAAGGTATAAGAAAAATAAGGTAAAATTGGTAAGATGCTTTGCTGTTCTAAATAAGGCTCCGTTTTTCCATCATTGGTTTTTCTAGTCTTATTATAAACCACAAAAGGATTTTGACGAGCATAGGCATTATATAGTCCTAAACTCCATGTTCTTGTACCTCTCTTTTTTACTTTATGCAAATTCACAGAAAGATCTAATCTGTGATAAGCAGGCATTCTCTGATTGTTTCTACTTTCGATGTAATTGGCAGTACCAACAGTTTGAAATGGATTTCCTTGTTCAAACGGAACCGATTGTATTCCCAATGCATTAAAATTTGTTGCCCCCAAAGTATAGGTATTTCCAGTGCCGTAAACCCAAATTAAACCGAAGTCAACTCTTTCACTTTTCTTATGGGTTATTACCAACCCAATGTCGTGCCTTCTATCGTATTTGTAAGGGAAAGATTTTCCAAAATTAATTTCAGGAAATTTACGATCAGATTTTGATAAGGTATAACCAATCCAACCTGTTGTCTTTCCTGTTGTTTTCTCTAGCAAAATTTCTCCCCCAAAACTGATGCCTTCACCAATATCAACTTTCGACTCCCAATCCTTGGCGTTTGAGAAGAAATTAAAACCTGATTTATAAGCCAACAAATTATCCATGTCTTTATAAAACCCTTCAAGCGTTAACTCAAATCCACTACCTAAACTTCGAGTATATGCCACTCCATACTGCCAAGAATTCTCAGGTTTAATCTCGTCGGTACTACTCACCCATAGATCTGTTGGCAATCCTAATCCAGGACTAGCAAGTAGGTGTAGAAATTGAGTCATTTTAGTTGCTGAAAATTTCAGTGAAGATTTATCATTAATCAAAATACTCAATGCAGCTCTTGGCTGAATAGAAGTATAACTAGAGTTTTCAACGGCAAAGTTAGAAACATGCACTCCGGCATTTAATCTAATGCGTTTATTAATGATCATGTCATCCTCAATATAAGCATGCAATTCATTGCCAGATATTTTAGGGCTTTTACCTTCAACCACAGCAGCTGTCTCTGCACCTTCTTTAACTTCAAAATAAGAAGTTGTTGGAGTAAAGTCATAGATCCCATATTTTATACCTGTTCGGATGTAATGATTGGGATGTGGAATGTAGTTGAAATCTAATTTGCCACCATAATCCCGAATGTTAGAATTAGAAGTATATGTTTCCCTATATTCGCCTGGCAAACCTGCCAGTTCAATCACTCCAAATCCAAAATTAAAATCATAGGCACTTATATATGCTGTGGCATTTAGAAATAATTTAGGATTGAATTGATAATTCCATCTTGCAGAACCAATTCTATTTCCCCAGTCCATGGTTCCATCATCTTGCAATTGAGGTTCTGTAGTTTTAGAATGGAGTTTATCATTACCAAAATAAGTGCTCAAGTAGAGTCTACTTTTATCAGAAAATTTATGATTTACTTTTGCATTAATGTCATAAAGATTGTAGGTATTAAAAGTTCTAGGTTCCGATGCTTCTTTGCCGTTATTAGCTATCTTTTGGCCCGGGTCAGATAAAAGATCAAACCAAGTTCTTCTCCCTGAAAAACTAAAGGAAGTTTTTTCCTTGACAATAGGTCCTTCAAGATTGAACCTACCTGAAATTAATCCTACAGTAATGTCTCCATGAATTTTCTTCATATTCCCTTCTTTCATTCTAACATCAATAATTGAGGAAAGACGACCTCCATATCTGGCAGGAAACCCGCCTTTTATAAGTTCCACACTTTTAATAGCATCTCCATTAAAAGTACTCATGAAGCCAAAAAGGTGGCTGGCATTATAAACTGGTACGCCATCCAATAACATTAAGTTTTGATCAGGTCCGCCTCCCCTCACATACAAACCAGTTGTTCCTTCTGAACCAGATTGTACACCTGGCATGAGTTGAATAATCTTTAAAACATCTCTTTCTCCCATTAAGGATGGAATGGCTTTAATTTTTTCCATCGATATTTTATTGGTACTCATTTTAGTGTCTGAATGCCTCAGTTGATGAGCATCGGCTTCCACAACAACTTCTTCCAGACTATTACCAAAACTAAGAAATGCATTGTGACTTATATTTTCATTCAATTCAACATTTATTGTGGATGATGAATAACCAATGTAAGAAAAAGTCAATTCGTAAGTTCCTTCTGGTAAGGTTAAACTATAAAAGCCAAATTCATTTGAGGTCGTGCCTATCTCAAGTGCTTCACAATAAACAGTTGCACCAATGAGTGTTTCATTAGATTCCTCTTCCATGATGGTTCCACTTATAGTGTAACTAGAATTAAAGCTTACTTCTTCTTTTTCAGCGTTTTTCTTAACCAAAACAATTTTGCTCCCTTTTGTTTTTATCTTTACTTCATCAAGAGGAAAAAGTCGATTTAATACCGTTTGGATTTTTAGTTTTTCATTATCAAAACTAAATTTTTTCTCGTTTTCAAAATCTTTTGGACTGTAAAAAAAGGAACATATTGTTTGTGCTTCAATAGCATCTAGTACTTCTATTGTAGTTTTGTTTTGCATATCCAAATGGACAGGTGAGTCCAAGAGACTTGCAGATTGGCATAATGCCAAACTACTGTTTCCCAATAAAAACATTAGGAAGCTCCATAAGCGTATGTATTTTGTTTTCAATTGCATAATCCCCCCGTTATTTTAAAGTTTGTAGAATCTTGTTTAGTAAAATCTAGTTTCAATACTTCTGCAAGTATCTCCATGACTTCATCAATATTTTGGTTTTCAAATTTCCCTGTAAAACTGCAGTTTAATAGCTTTTCATCTGTTAAGTCAATATTTATTTTGTAGGCTTCCTCAATCTGAAGGATAACTTGTTGTAGCGTTTTATCTTTGAAGATCAATACATCAGTTAACCAAAAGTGTACATTTGGAGAATGATCTACAATAGGAATTAATTTATTATTTTTTGGGCTAAGCCCAGCGGTCATTCCTTTAGTCAAAATTAAAGGAAACTTATCATCACTCTTTTGAGTTACTTTCACCTTCCCGTGAAATACGTGTACTCGTGCAAGACTTAAATTTTTATTTTCGCTTGACTTCTTTGGCGCAAAAACATTAAATTTGGTACCTAAGACGGTTACTTTAAGTTCATCCGACTGAACAATAAAAGGTCTAGATTTATCAGGAGTAA
Organism: uncultured Saprospiraceae bacterium; assembly: GCA_938018185.1. Lineage (GTDB taxonomy): Bacteria > Bacteroidota > Bacteroidia > Chitinophagales > Saprospiraceae > JALZVN01. The sequence goes on along the minus strand of CALIIW010000340.1, from coordinate 3,689 downwards.
CTTCAAAAATGACATCACCATTCATCCGAATAGCTCTAAACTTGCCATCAAAATTAGCATCATAAGTTAGGCTTGAATTTTCATTCATCCATACTTTTGATTCATCTGGAAGTGTGATTTCCTTATGTTCATTTTCAGTAGTGGCGTAATTTATAATCTCTGTTTGCGTATTAAATGTTTGCAATGCAAATCCTCCCACTACCAATAAAAATACTGCAACGGCCCATTTCAAATAGTTTCGTCGAATTGGTGTTACTTTCTGATCCTTTAGCTTGGATTGTACTTTTGCTAAAGCCGCTTCTTTATCTACTGAAACTTCAAAGAAAGTTGTAGTCAGATGGGCCTTCTCCCAAAGAAATTTAGTTTCTCGAAACTGATTTTCGTTTTCTGGACTTGCTTGTCGCCAGTTTTTGAATTCAACTAATTCTTCTTTTGAGAGGTCATCTTGAAGAAATCTATATATAATATCTGCATTGGAATCTTCCATAAGCTGCTTTTTGCCTTATAGTCGAATCTCAGATGGGTATACCCTAGGATTATTTTGAAAAAGATTTAAATATTTTGAAAATAGGCGAGAACCAGAAGCCCAAAAACAGATTTCCTTAGCGTCTCTAGGGCGCGAGACATATGATATTCTACTGTTTTTACTGACATTTCTAGTTGTACAGCGATTTCTGCGTAACTTAAATGTTCAAAGCGGTTAAGTTTAAAAATCAACTTACTTTTACCAGGCAAGGCTTCAATTTTTTGATAGATTAAATCCATATTTTCCTTGCTGAGTAGTTCTGTTTCAGGTGTTTTTAAGCTTAATTGTAAGGGAGCATGTTCCTTAGTAAGGATGAGTTCATTCAATTTTTTAGCTTTTCGAAGATAGTCAATTGACCGAAAAATCACTGCCTTTTTTAAATAGCCTAAAAGTGTTTTCTCAATTTTTATGGAATCCCGTCTTTCCCAAAAATTTACAAATACTTCTTGGACAACATCTTCCGCAACATCTAAATCAGATACAAGCGTATAAGCAACTCTCACCAGTTGCTCATAGTGTTTGTTGAAAATAGCATTGAATGTTTGCTGGTCTATTTTCTTCATAGAAATTCCAAAGGTATGTGTTTTCTTCTATTATGAACTCTATTATAAATCATTTATTGCAAAATGGGATTTCTTATTAGTGCTTCAATATTTGAAAATTCAAAGACGACAATTGATTTCTCCATGAACTATGTAGTATTTAAAATAGTTCATCAAGCCGTTTTTGCAGATGGGCTTTATCACTTATATTTTTTGCATATGATATTGCTTTTTGTAATTCTACAACTTGTAAATTTTTATCTGATTCTGAATAAAGATCAGCCAACAAGGAATGATATAAAGAATTTCCTTTCAAATCAATATTTAATGCTTCTGTTAGTGCAATTTGTTTTCCTTTCACTTTTGATAATGCAAAACTTCTATTTAATTGAATGATGGGAGAATTTTCAATTTTTAGTAAGCCATCATATAAAGAAAGTATATGCTGCCATCTTAGTTCTTCCTTCACAGTAGTCCTAGTATGCCAATAGGCAATTAAAGCTTCTAAATGGTATCTAGAGAAGATATCTTCTTTACCTGAAATTGCTAAGAAGTACTCCCCTTGCTGAATGAGTTCAAAATCCCATTGATTCGAATTTTGATCTTGGTAAAGGATTTGATTCCCTTGCAAATCAAGACGAGCTTCAAATCTAGAGGAGTGAAAACAAAACAATGCCAAGAGGGCATTTACAGTTGATGTATTTGTTCTCTTATCTTTTGTTAGTAGATTGGCTAATCTCATAGCATCATAGCAAAGATCCTCTCTAATTTTTTCAGAAACACTTGTAGCGTAATAACCTTCATTAAAAAGGAGGTACAGCATGTGCAAAACAGATTGAAGTCTAACTTCAATAGCCTTTTGTGTTGGAAATTCAATTTTAATATTATGTGCTCTAAACTTTTCCTTAGCTCGGACTAAGCGCTTGTTTATCACTGATTTACTAGTCAACAAAGCATTTGCTATTTCTTCAATACTGAAGCCACATAAGACTCGAAGTCCTAGACAAAGTTGTGATTCAATATTTAGAATGGGATTGCAGACTGTAAACATCATTAATAGCAAACTATCATTTAGATTGTCATTACTAAAACTATGATCCAATTCTTCAGCGACAGAATAGTCATAGACAAGATAAGGCGTAATCTTTTTATTTAAGATGTCTTCTCTTTTGAAATGATCTTTTGCTTTATTTTTGGCTACTGTGTAGAGCCAAGCCGATGGGTTTTCGGGTATCTCTTTTAAACCCCATGTTTCTGCAGCTTTCAGGAAAGTGTCACTAACAATATCCTGTGCAAGTTCGATGTTTGACAAACCAAAAGTGCGGCAAAGAACCGATACCATCTTGGCATATTCTGTTCTAAATAAATCAGGTATTAATTCTTTGCCTTTTTCTTTTTTCATTTTATATTACAGGAACTCCACCCCATTTTGAAATTACACAAGCCATAATCGTCATTGATAAAGCCCAAAAGCCTCCATTGACTAAAAGATACTTAAAACTTTTACGTTCAAAAATAACAGCATATCCTAAAATAGGTAGCACAAAAGTTACAAACCCCAGTATCAATCCATGACCAATTCCATGAGTAAAAGTATTATAATTCATACCATGTTCCTTTAAGAAAGCAACCGATGTTGCACTTGCTTTTAAGGATTCTATGTCGCCTCCATGCAAGCCTAAAATATGTGTTGAATGCACCGTAACTATAAACAAACCAAAAGCTATGAAAAAATTAAACAATAAACTGAGCAACAACTGCCAAGGTTTTACTTCGTTGGCCATTTGTGCATCAGTTAAATTAGCAACCTTTTGCCAAGTTGGACCTCCAAATACTTTTGGGTGAAACCAAGCATAGGCAATAAAAAATGGAATAAGAGCAGCTGCTCCAATTACTAGAAAATTAGGTGTCATAATAATGTGTTTTAAAAATCAAAAACCATAATATCTCTTATCTCGACTGTTCCTCCTATGTGGAGGTTTGGACAATCTTGTGCTAATTCTGTAGCATGATCCAAATCCCTAGCTAGTACAACAGTATATCCTCCTACATGCTCTTTTACTTCAGCATAAGGTCCATCACTTAGTGTTCCAGTAGCATTGATGGTTCTACCTTCCATACCTAAAGCATTTGATGATAATTCTGAATCGACAAAATTGCCAGTTTTTGCAAGTTTTTCCTGCCAATCGTCCCATTGTTTAACAATAGCTTGAAGTTGATCTGGTGAAGGTCTTGGTCCATCTTTGTCATTTCTAAAAATCATAATAAATTTCTTCATGTCGTTAATTTTTTTTGTTAATTAATGAATATAACTGTATGACGATTGGGATTTAAAAAATAGGACGAGATTAAAAATATAATTTTTCAGCATGAGTTAGACTTACAAAGGATAGGAAATAGACTAGATATTATCAACTATTGATTTAGTTTTTAATTGATCAAACTGTCAATACTCCCTTAAAAATAATTTGAGCTTCACTTCTAATTCTCATTTTGTTATCACCAATTAATTCAACTTCCATAAAGCCTGTTCTTTCTGAACATTGAAATGAATTCATTTTTCTTTTGCCCAATCTGCTGCTCCAATACTTAGCAAGAAATGTGTGCGTTCCACCAGTAAC
>CALIIW010000339.1 GCA_938018185.1 uncultured Saprospiraceae bacterium | reverse complement strand
GGGAGGGGAAGCTAAAGCTATCGATGGAAATACAGAGTCTTAGAAATGCGACACTTAAGGACTAGATTATTTGTTTCACGGCGGCTCACAGCGGGAAAAAGCGTTTCACAGCGCAGCCTTTTGTTCATCATACATACTTGTTTTCCTAAGCTTGCGCAATGCGAAGCGGGAGTCAATGCAATCCACGGAAAACGTAGCTTTCATCTTTAAAGCTCCGGCGCTCGTTCCGCCTGCTTCGTATGTTTCGAAATCAGCGTACACCAATCGCAAGTAGGCTTACCACAACCTTGTTCAAATTCTTTGTTCTTGATAGACTCCCAACTCTCTTCTATAAGACCACCGATCAACTTGAGATCATCATCTTGGATACTTATACTGTGATTATTAAGCATGCCTTTCTCATCTGGTTCAAGAGACGCAACAGCGGCAGCAGTAATGGTCTGCTTTAATTCAGGAGCAGCTTCGCAAAGTATTTTGTAAAAGACAAGCTGCCTCCAATAAGTACCTCCATAAGGATTGGCTTTTGTTGGTTTTCTTAACTTAGCCAAGGGATTAGAACCCGTTTTGTAATCTACGATGATGGCATGCTGTTCATCTTGAATATCCAATCTATCTATAAATCCTTTGAGCTGGACCTCTCTGTAATTTACATTCCGCAAAGGCAATTCCAGTTTTACTTTTTCTGGCCAAGAATCTTTCTGTTGGTCAAATAAATTAGAAAGTACCATCATGCCTTTTTCTAATCTAAATTTGAATCCGGCGTCTGAAAAATTCGAAACGTAATTATTCATTTCCTTTTGGAAAAAATGTATTAAATCATTTTTAGTCGCTTGCTCTTCTTCACTCTGTGCATGATTTCGTTTGTCAAAGAAAGACCTCAAGGCATTGTGAATGGCAGTACCATAAGTTGCTGCTTCAGAATTTAAAGAAGGGACTTTCAAGATCTGCTCGTAGTAAAAACGAAGCGGACAATCCAAGTAAGAATTTAAAGCTGAGGCAGACATTTCGAAATTTTCGATCAGCTTATCTACATCTATGTTTTCATTTATTAGTAGGGATGGCGCAACAGTCATAGACTCAAATAAAGCCTTTGTTGTTACTGCTTCATCCTCATCAATCTCCGTTTTTTTGAAGTCTTCTTGCTCGATTAATTCATCTAAGAAAAGTGTATTCTGTTGTGGCTTGTTTTTATTATCTTCCAAAGCATAAGAAAAATATAATTTTTCTTTAGCTCTGGTCATACTTACATAAAATAAACGTCGCTTTGCTTCTAGAGAATCATCATCTCCAGAAAAGGTAAGCGTATCTGGCATAGAAAAATTAAACTGGTTAGAACGTCCAGGTTCCCATTTTGATTTGAGACAATCAATCATGTACACAGTTCCAAACTCCAAACCCTTTGAAGAGTGAGCAGTTAGCAAGTTTACACCAAGTTCATTGCCATAGACCTTCGTCATAGGGATAGAAATATTTAGCTCCTGCATCTTCTGAAGCCGCTCTATAAATGTTTTAAGATTTTGCCTCTTATCTTTTTTAGTTTCTACTTCGATGTAGTTGAAAAAAGTTCGCAGTATTTGTAAGTACTCTTTATGGCTTTCATGATTGATCACATATTGTAAAATGCCCAGTGCATTAACTAATTTTTGAACCATCTCTGGAACGGCAATACGCTCTGATAAAATAATCAATTCATTAAAAGTTTCCGAAAGTTTAAGAAGTTTTTGAATGTCTTTAATGCCTAACTCTTCAAGTAGACTTTCATTGCCGATAAGCTGTCTCCAACTCTTATCTAAATCTTCTTTATGGCTAGCCATATAAAATTGCATCTTCGCAAAATCATTTGGATTAAGCTGTAGCAATTCAAAGTGAAGTATTTTTATCAAGAAGTAATCTCCTCGCAGGGGCTGTCTTTTTTCTTTTTCAATAAAACTTAAGAAGTAAAGAATTTCTTCAACTATAAAATGCGAGAGTATGTCTTTTCTTCTTCTAGTTTGAAAAGGTATGTTCTTTTTAAGCAATAAATCTTCAATGATCTCAACTTGCTTATGCTTGGCGTAAATGATGGCAATTTCTGAAAGATCTTCTTTGTTAAGATATGAGGTTTCTATTTTGTCGACAATAGCAATTTGCTCTTGAAATAAATTTCTATAAACTTGGATTTCTGGTTCAAAAGTGGAGTCGGATACTTTCGGGTTTGAGGCAGACAATACATGATTGGCGTCTGGATCTAAAATGTGTTTTAATCTAGTGTCATTGTAATTTATCAAATGAGCAGAAGCTTCCAATATGTTTTTCGAAGAACGATAATTTTGATTCAGCATAATCATCTTAAGCTGCGCCTGATACTTTTCAATAAAGTCTTTGGTGTTAGAAAGACGTGCGCCTTGAAATTCAAAAATGGATTGATCATCATCACCTACTACAAAAATATTTGGTTCCTCCCAAAATGAAATCAACTGATCTATTAAATCATATTGGGCTCCATTGGTGTCTTGAAATTCATCGACAAGGATATAGTAAAATTGTTCTTGTTGCTCTTGCAATAAATCCGGATTATTTTTGAAGGCATTCAAAACCCAAATGATCATGTCTTCAAAATCGTAGCGCTGCGCCTTTTTAAGTTTCTCTTTATATACAGGAAACAGATCCGCAGCTGCGTCTAATTTTTGCATCTTGATCTTTTCCTTGAGAACCATGTTTTCTTTCAGGTCACCTTTTGCAAATTCTTTATATTTTCTTTTGTAAATAAATTCTTCTCGCTCTGGTAGACTCTCTATGTATGAAGCAGTTGCTTTTTTTACTTCTTCCACCGACCAGGTTTCTGATTTCATCATTCTTAAGAATGCACTAATTTTCTTTTCATTGATGTAAGGAAGATTAGATTGCTTGAGAATATTTTGAACCGGCAACTCATCTATCATTGCACGTACAATTTCTATCCTTTCAAGCTCATCCAGAGGCTCAAGCTCAGACCTGCCAAATAAATGAAAATGATCTTGAATGATGGTATGGCAATAAGAATGAAAAGTGTGAATCCTTACTTGATTGGCGCTACTACCTATAAAGGATTTTAAGCGATCTCTCATCGCTGCTACGCCAGCTTCTGTATAAGTCAAGCATAAGATGTTATAAGGCTGGGTATCTGTGTTGTAGAGGATGTATCCAATTCTTGCAGCAAGTAATTGTGTTTTACCAGTGCCTGGTCCTGCCAAAACCATGACTGGACCTTCCGTATGTTCTACGGCTTCTCGTTGGGCTGGGTTTAAAGCATTGATAATGCCTAAAAACTGGTTTTCCAGTTGTGCTTTTCTGCTTGATGATTCTTGCATGAGGAAGATAATTAGGAGAGCGAAGGTAGGGAAAAAGGATAAGGAGTAATAGCCGAAAGCAACTATGCAGCTAGTACAATTAATATAAATTATGACAACACAACCTTCAAATTTGCTTATTACAGATTGCTTATCTGTTTATTCGTGTATTTGTTTATTAATTTTTCTAATATTTTATAAACAAATCAATGTCAAAGGCATCCCTATGGGACAAATAATCGCATAAACAATTTCAATATTTATTACAAATACCTCAAAGCTTAATTTATACTTTTGGGGTATTAAATATATAGGCTCCAAGCTTAATTATGGGTTAATTTAGATTGAAAAATTGCTTGAAAGGTCGATAGAATAAGGGCTCATCGTAATATTGCAATATTACAATGAACTTTCACTTTTTATTAATCTTGCTGATATTTCTATGTCTAAACTTCAATGCTAAGCAGATCAATTCAACAACAAATAGAGTTGTAAATTCTGATTTGTCCTCCTGTTTTGATGAAGAATTTGAAAATATTCTAGAGATTGATGGAGAAGATTTTTGCTTCGAACCGGATTTTATATTTATTTTTCATATGGGAATAAGAATTTGTCTAAAAAATTAATTATCCAATAACAAATGAAGAGAAATTATTACTTGGTTCCAATTTTATTCTTAAGTGTGTCTTTTCAATTTCTTAGTTGTAATGATCAGGATTTGATACAAGAAGCAGCTGACATAGAAAAGTTTATCTTAAATGAAATAGATATAAAACCTAATGATAAAAGTGATGTAGATGATTTATTGTTATTAAACGGTAATAGTTTAGTGTTGACAAGTTTCCAAGGTGTCAAATTACAATCGTTTAATAAAAATCTTGATCAGGAATGGTATAGTGAAGTCGACCTTAATCTAGTCATTAACGCACCAGAAATGATAAAATATCTAGATGATATTATAATGATTGGCATGTTTGGGAATAAGAACCAACTTTTCATTCGTAAAGTTAATTCTCAGGGTGAGCATAAGTTTACTTTCAAAATGGAAGATAATTTTGAAACTGTTGGATATGCTATAGTTGCAAATGATTCTGGAGAATTAGTGTTTGCTGGAAATAGACTTATTTCTGCCGCGGGTATTGAAAAAGAAATTATTTTTGGAAAATTAGACATTAATGGAAATTTATTGTGGCTTAAAACATTTGCTGATGATAATACAGAGAAACCTTTTAAAATTGTTGTAAACCAAAACAAAGATTATTCACTTTTATTTGCTGGGGGTGCATTATTTGATAAAATTGGATTTTTAACTTTTAATGATGAAGGTGAAATTTTAAATCAAAAAGAATTACCAATATTTTATGAGCAAAGTAGAGGATATGATTTTATTTCAACTTCAGATGGTTCACTTTTATTATTAACAAACACGGGTACATCTTCAAGGCCTATCTTGGTTTCTTTAATTAAATTAAATTCCGATTTTGAACTGGATTCGGAAACCAAGGTTGGTGGAACTGATTCTAATCATTATTCCTCAAAATTAATCGAAACAAAAGATAATGGATTTGTCTTTTGTGGGAGTATTTTTACCAAAGAATCTAAATCTCTAATCTACCTTTCTAAAATAGATCCAAATGGAATAGTTTTATGGGAAAGGCAATTTGAATATGGTGATTATATAACAGGGAAGGATGTACAAGAAACGGAAGACGGAGACTTAATAGTTTTAGGAGGAACTTTAGAAAAGACTTTTGTTTTATTCAAAACAGATTCCGAGGGAAGGCCACTTTAACTAAAAAAAAGCCCTTCCTTTCGGAAGAGCTGTTCGCAAACTATTTGTAGTTAGTTTGCTTCACTCTTAGATTATTACAATATAATTAACTTAAGCTGAAAGCTTATGTTGATTTTCTACGCTAGCGGCCTTACTATCCAAAGCCTTAAAAGTATATCCTTCCATTGCAAAATGATTCAACACTCTTGGCAATACATTTCTTAAAGTCGCCTCCGCTTTTAGACTATCATGAAAAACAATGATAGAGCCAGGCTTCGTTTTTGCGATCACATTTTTATAGCAATCTTCCGGATCTAAGCTTTGATCAAAATCACCGCTCAATACATCCCACATGATGATTCTATAATGTCTTTGCAAGAATTGGATCTGCTTAGGTCTAAGTTTGCCGTAAGGCGGTCTGAACAAAACAGAATCAACAAGAGAAGCAGTTCTTCTCACATTATGAAAATATGTAATATTATCAGTCGCCCATCCATTCAAATGATCAAAAGTATGGTGTCCAACTTCATGGCCTTCCTCTTTAAGTCTAGCAAATAGTTCTGGATGCTCCACAATATTATTACCTACACAGAAAAAGGTAGCCTTGGCATTATGCTTTTCCAAAAGGTCAAGAACCCAAGGAGTTACTTCGGGTATAGGACCGTCGTCGAAGGTCAAATAAATTACTTTATCAGTAGTAGGTATTTTCCAAGTGAAGTTTGGAAACAGGTTCTGAACGAATCGAGGCGTTTTAGTTATGTACATGGGCAGATCGTGGAATTATAATTTAAAAATCAGTTTAAGGGGTAAGTTTCTGGTTTCTATTAACTTTGTCTAACAATAAGACGATTCTAAGCGTAAATTCGCTGCGTCAACTTTTAAATATTTTAAATAAAAAATTCATGCGGGTTAGGTTTGCTCCAAGTCCAACAGGAGCGCTTCATATCGGAGGTGTAAGGACAGCATTGTACAACTACTTACTAGCCAAGAAAAATGGCGGAAAATTTCTTCTTCGTGTCGAGGATACAGATCGAACTAGGTACGTACCTGGGGCTGAGCAATATTTCTATGATGCACTAAAATGGTTGGGGATTTCTCCAGATGAAGGGCCAGAACAGGGTGGAGATTACGGACCCTATAGGCAGTCTGAGCGAAAAGACATGTATGCGCAATATGCCTACCAATTGGTTGAAAGTGGTCACGCCTATTATGCTTTTGATACACCAGCAGAATTAGATGAGATGAGGGCTCGTATGAAAGCGGAGGGCATTCACATGGCTCGATACGATCAAACGACTAGAATGTCAATGAAGAACAGCTTAACGATGTCTGATGAGGAAGTGAAAGCCTGGTTGGCAGAAGAAAAACCATTCACCATAAGGATTAAAATTCCTGAAAATGAGGAGATACTTATCAATGATTTGATAAGAGGGGAGGTAAGATTTAAATCTGAAGAACTGGATGATAAAGTCATGCTTAAAGGAGATGGCATGCCGACCTATCACATGGCAAATATTGTAGACGATCATTTTATGAAAATCACTCATGTGATCAGAGGGGAAGAGTGGTTGTCTAGTACAGCGCATCATGTATACTTGTATCGATTTTTAAATTGGGAAGAGGAGATGCCGGCATTTGCACATTTGCCTTTGATTTTAAAACCAGTAGGTTCTGGAAAGTTGAGTAAGCGGGACGGAAAGAAATTCGGTTTTCCAGTTTTTCCACTTTCGTGGAATGGCGAAACAGAAGAGGACTCCTTCACTGGATTCAGAGAAGAAGGATACATTCCAGAAGCATTGATAAACTTTTTAGCCTTCTTAGGTTGGAATCCTGGGACAGAACAAGAGATCTTTTCGTTGGATGAATTGGTAGAAGCTTTTTCTCTTGAAAGAGTGAATAAGGCGGGGGCAAGATTTGATATTGATAAAATAAAATGGTTTAACCAGCAATACTTACAAGAGCAATCTGCTGAAACGATATTGAATACGATTAAGCCTTTGACGGAAGCAAAAGGCTGGACAGCTTCAGATGAATTTTTAATTGGATTTATAGACTTGATGAGGGAGCGAGTACAATTTGCAACAGACATGATTACTGATGGCTATTACTTTTTTGAACCAGTAAAGGAATATGATGAAAAGATGATTCGCAAAAAGTGGAATGAAAAAAGTAAAAAAGCTCTAACAGAATACGCGAATGTTTTGTTAGAAGCAGAAGATTTTAATGCAGAAGCATTGGATCAAAAAACGAAAGTTTATTTAGAAGCTAAGGAACTTAAGTTTGGGGACCTTTTTCCTATATTAAGAATTGCATTGACCGGAAGTACGAAAGGACCTTCGGTGTTTGAAATGATGAGTTTATTGGGAAAAAATTTAGTTTTAGAAAGAATCGAATCAAGTGTTGGTAAGTTTAATGCAAATACATAATGAAATTTTTAAAATATTTTTTAAGTTTGTAGCTGATGTCAGATAAAAAAAAGCAGGACGATAAAAAGTCAAGCAAGAAAATTAAAAAGTTTGACATCAAGATTAATGAGTTTGGTGAGTTAACCTCCAACTTACCAATCGAAGATCTGAACCATTTCTTAGATGAGAACTTAGAAGACAAGAAGCTAAAAAGTGGCTTTTTGGAAGAAGAGTAATTTGCAATTCATGTAATTGTTTTGTTAACTAAACTTTAGATTACATGTTTCGTAACATTGCATTGTTAAGGGTAATTTGGTTTATTATGCCGAGCTAACTTAACAAGATTATTGAGGACTCATAAAAGAAAAGTGCTGGGCAGCAGTTTGTAAATTCGAAGCGTTTTCGGATTATAATAATGTCACATTTTTTAGAATCTATCTTTCGATAGAAGTCTTCAAAAGGTTTTATTTATTGAAAAATTGAACATATCCAACTAATTACACAGCCAGTAAAGACTGACTAAACCGAATTAACCAGTCTTTTTAATGTCATAGATACACATTAAAAAGATTTGATATATGTGATTAATAAATTACCTTGTGTTTTTAATTGACACCTTCGTTTCAAATTATATTTATTGACGACTCGAAGGATTACTTGTAATGAACTGAAAGACATTGGTTTACTTAGACCGAAACCTTAATTTTGAAACTTATACTTAAAATTTAGATTAGTATGAGATACCGATTACACTCATCTAGAACTTTACTGCCCATAGTAGTAATGTTTTTTCTATTTATGTACTCTGTACAAGCACAATTCGAGCCTTGTCCCGTCGGGTCAGCGCCATGTTCTAATTGTTTCGAACTCGAAATGTTAGAAGAACCTGTTGTTATTGTAGATGCCAATTGTGATGTCTCCGCGGGAATCGCAATTGATATAACGCCCAACTTAGTGAACCCTGGTGAAAATTTCCCTACATGGGTGATTCGTCCAGGAACAGCTGCAGTTGGTTGTAATATTGTGGATGTTGGCGTTGTTGCTGTCACTGACAATATTAGTGGTGCGACTATACCCGTACCAGCAAACTACATGATCACTATAACTGATCCTCTTACAACTGGACCATTAAATTCAAATGGTCAAAGGGAAATAAGAGTTTTAGCTTCCATTCAAACGGATTGTGGTCAGTGTACAGAGATACCTTATCTTATACTAATTGAAGATGGTACTGCGGCAACTTTTGTTAATTGTCCAGCTAACATTACTATTAGTTGCACGGATCCATTTCCAGCAGTACCAGTTGTTGACATTGAAGACAATTGTTTCGTTAATGCAACTGCTGCTTATCAAGGACAAAGCGGAACTGCTGATCAATGTGCTGGTGGTGCATACGTTAGGACTTGGACCTTTACTGATTTTAGTAATGCTGTCCAAACTTGTACACAAACAATCACCGTTTTAGCTGACACGCAAGCTCCAACAATTTCAACAGGAAATAATTTCCTTGGTGATCTTGGTGACTTCTGTAGTTTATCTAATGTCTTTCCGACATATGGTGGAGTACAAGGGATTGAGCTTGGCGAAGGTGTTGATATAGCTGATTGTACTCCAGATGCAGTTATGGGATTCACAATGGTGGATACTCAAACTGGTGGTGTAGGTTGTCCTTTAAATTATACAAGAACTTATACAATAACAGATGCATGTGGTAATGCATTGGTATTAACATCTACTTTCAGAGTAAATGATATTGATGCGCCAGTCATAACTGCTCAACCAGCAAACATGACTGACAATTGTAATTCTAGTACTGGTACAGCAACAGCATTTGCCAATTGGATTGCAAATGCAGGTGGCGCTACAGCAACAGATGCTTGTGGTGGTGGTCTAACAACTACGGTTAGTCCTAATCCAGGTACTTTACCAGCATGTCCAAATGGTGATTATACTTTTACTTTCACATTTTCTGATGATTGTGGAAATTCAGTAACTACCAATCCTGCTACCTATACTATAAATGATGCAACAGCACCTGCAGTTAGTGGAGGTGCACCAATGGTTGTAGCTTGTAATGCAGGTAACTACCTAGATATGTTGTCAAATTGGTTGGCAAACGCTGGTGGAACGACTGGTACAGATGCTTGTTCTGGTCCTCCAACTTTATCCTACCAAGTAAATGGTATGACAATGACCGCTGCTGAAATTCAAGCTTTGTTGAATGCAGATGTTAACGATGCAAACTGTGCTGACGGAGTCGTTGCAGTTGGGCATCCTGGTGGATTTGTGGATGATGTACTTGGTTCTGTAGAAGTAACTTTCGTTTATACTGACCTTTGTAATAATCTTCCTTCCGCTTCACAACAAATAAAATTTGTTGTAACTGATAGTGGTGTTCCTGTAATAGTTTCTCCAGCGATAGATTCTGGCGATAACTGTTCAAATGGAAATGCTGCAAATACTTTAACAAATTGGTTAGCTTCTGCAGGTGGTGCTACAGCTACTGATGATTGTGGAGGTACTATAACATGGAGTGCAACACCTTCAAATGGACCACTAGCTGGTACACAAATTGTGAATAACAGTATGGTTACCTATGGTGGAAACATTTTAGATGCTATCATGAACCCAATTACTGGTTGTGGAACCGGAACGGTAACAGTTGATTTCATCGCAACAGATGCTTGTGGAAATGTTTCCGCAACTTCGACTTCCGCAACATTTAATATAAACGATACAACAGGACCTGCAATTTCAAGTTTCCCGGAAGGGTACCAAGTAGATTGTAGTACTGCAAATCCTAGTACAGCATTGTCAGGCTGGTTGTCTTCTGGAGGTAATAACCCAGATACTCCAACACCTGGTGCTACTGTTGCTGATGATTGTAGTACATATAGTACTTACTACTTCTTGGCTGGTGCTTATAACCCGTTCACAGATACAGATGCCAATCCTGGAAATAATCCAGGTGTGAACTCTGTATCAATAGCAGATTTATCTGATGGCTGTGGCCAAACAGGCGCTTTATCAGTAGAATGGTTCTTTTTTGATGCTTGTGGAAATTATACAACTTCAGGGCCTATACCATTCTCAGTTGTAGATAATACACCACCAACATTAAACACACCAGCTGCAGATATTACAATGGAATGTGATGGTGCAGGAAATACTGGTGGAGTCACAGCTTGGTTAAATAGTAATGGTGGCGCAACTGCTTCTGATCTTTGTGGTACAGTAACATGGACCAACAACTTCACAAGTTTAGTAGGTGCTTGTTCAAATACAGGAAATGCTTTTGTAACTTTCACGGCAACAGATGAATGTTTCAATGTTGTATCATCAACTGCTCAAATTACAGTTGTCGATACTCAAGGGCCTTTCTTTACAACTCCAGCAACTAGTATCTCTGTAGATTGTACAAATGGTACAGCTGCTCAAGATCTTGCTGCTTGGTTAACTAATAATACAGATGCAACAGCTTCAAATGGTGGAGCGATTGCTACAGATAATTGTTCTGGTTCAGGATCGGTAATTGGTTCTTATGTTTATTTCATAAGTGGTGGTTACAATGCTGATGGAGACAACAATCCTTGGAATGATCCAGGTGTAAATGCTGTGGATATTTCTGATGTTCTAGTTGATGGACAATGTAATAATGGAAATGTACTTTCAGTAGATTTTTATGCACTTGATCCTTGTGGAAATGTTGGTGGTCCAACAACAGGTAATTTCTCTGTTATAGATAATACACCTCCTACGATAACACAACAACCTTCTCCATTAGAAGTGAATTGTAATCTTGATCCTGCTCAAATTATGCAGGCCTATAATGACTGGTTGAATAATAATGGAGGCGCAACAGGTTTTGATGGCTGTAGTGCTGTAACATGGACAGCTAATCCAGAGGCAGAAACTGCAGGAAGCTGTGGTGGAAAAAGACAAAGATTTGTTTCTTGGACGGTAATGGATGATTGTGGAAATGCGGTTACTACTGATAGAGTATTATTCAGTGTAGTTGATTTTACTCCACCGTCAATTCCAGGTGCAACTTCTATTACTGAAGAATGTGGTCCTGGTGGAAACTTCGGAACTTTCGGTCAAGCTATTGGTTCTGATCAAGCAGGATTACAAGATTGGATTGATACCAATGGTTACATGGATCCAGCATTGATTTCTGATAATTGTTCTGAGCCAGTATTCTTTCAATACAGCTGGATAGATAGTAATGGAAATACTGGTGGTTCTCAGATAGCACCAGCTTATCCAACAATTGATGCTTCAAATTGTAATTGGTCTGTAACAGTAACGTTCAGTGTTTTTGATCAATGTCAAAGAGAAGCAACTTCACAGGCTTCATTCTCAATATTTGATAATGTACCTCCTGGGTTTGCATCTAATATGATTCCAGATTTTAACACAACTGCGGGTCAACCTCCAGCTTGTGATTATGATGTAAGTGCAATACCATTACCTCAAGTTTCTGATAACTGTACAGGTTCTGGCTCTTTAATAATAACTTTTGTTGATTCAGCTCCTGTTGCTGTTCCTTGTGATCCAACGACTCACGTCTTCCAACAGATTACAAGAACTTGGACAGTTCAAGATGGTTGTGGCTTAACAGCTACTATGAATCAAAATATAGGAATTACCGATTGGAATCCTCCAGTTGTTCAATACCCTCCAAACACAACAGTAGATTGTTCAGTAGATGTTTCTGAGCCTGCTAATACTGGTGGTGGGATATTGGCAGTTTCTGATGGAGCTCCTGTTAATAATGGAACAAGAAATGCAGACTGTAATGATGTAAGTATTACATGGGTTGATGGTCCTTTAGATTGTCAAAATGGTTCTGGTACATTCACAAGAATTTGGTCTGTATCAGATGCTTGTGGAAATGCACTTCCAGATTATACTCAATTTATTACAGTGACAGATTTTACTCCTCCGACTATAGATATAACAGCGGATGATGTGAATTGGAATTGTGGTGGTGATGGAACTTTCTGTGGTTTCACAGATGATCCTCAAGTAGCCTTTGATTGTTGGTTAGAAACGATTGCATATTATTCTGCAGCTTCTGACAATTGTTCAGGTATCATTAACTTGCCTGTAGGAACAGTAGGAACCTATGGTTCACCAACTGGTTCAGGTTCTGTAATTTATTATACAGATATCAATGGCATCTTGCAGCCAACTTCATGGTGTGCTTGGATGGCGCCAGATCAACCTGATTTTAATGGTAATCTAGTCCCAACTTATGCACCTTATTCTGTACCTGCATTTTTGCCACTAAATAACTTCTGCCCAGCGAGATCAGCTTCAAGAGTAGATTTTGTTGTAAAAGATGATTGTGGGAATACAAATGTAACAACAGCAACATGGTCAATTACTGATGACGAACCACCAGTACTTACCAATTGCCCTACAGACGTAACGATAGCAACTTCAAATAATGGAACAGGTGATTGTTCAGCAGATCTGACTTTCTCTCCTCCATTTGCTTTTGATAATTGTGGAAACGACCAATCTCCTTGTGCAACAATGGGCTTCACCGTAACAGGTGGAGGACAGACTGGTAGTTTTGCAGATTTCACTGGAGCTATTGATCCAAATGTTATCATTGATGCTTTAACAATAAATATGAATGTTGCTGGACCTCCTACATTGGCGACTAGTCCGGTTACTTTGACATTAGATTTTGTAAATCTAGATGGTGAATATATTAATACAGGTCATACAGAATTTTTCTTTGTAATTGGAGATGATGGAACTACAATACTAGGACAAACTTCACCAACAGCAACACAATGTGGTGACCTTCCTGGACAGACTTTCACTATTCCTGCGGCTACATTTAATCAATGGGCACTTGATGGAATCGTAAGTATCACTTTGCAGCCAAACAATCCTGGTGCAGGACTTGAAAACTTAGGAATTAATAATACTTGTGGTGGTACTTCAGTTCAACCAACATTGGATTACAACTGTTCTACTCCTCCAGGTGGAAATATGCTTACTTATACTGTGGATTATGATTGTGATGGTGTTCCAGATATTGGACCATCACCAGTTTCATATCCATCAATGACACATACTTTCTACGGACCTTCATCAGGATCAGGATCAGTCTTGACTGGATCAGGTTCTTTGACAGGAACGTCTTGTGTAACTTTCACTGCAACGGATTGTGAAGGAAATACTACCAACTGTAGCTTTAACGTAACAGTAGCTGATGATGAGCCACCTACAATTGCTTCTTGTCCTACTTTGCCTACAACATTGAATACTCCAGATTGTGAGGCAGTATGTATTCCTCTGCCTAGACCATCTGATGTTATGGATAATTGTCAAGTAATGAATTTCAATCAAGAAGTTCCTTTCAACACAATGACTTTTACAGCGCATCCTAACATAACAGGATTTATATTAGATACAACAACAGTGAACTTTAATCTTGGTGCATCACCTCCGCCTTCAAGTGGGGCAACTGTTACTATAGAGTTTAAAGGAGATATTGACAATGCAGTGCCTAATTCAACTAGTCCTCTAGCAGGGCCGCAAGAATTAATGGAAGTATTCCTTGGTTCTAATTTGATCGGAATGACAACTCCTGGCCCTCACTGTTCACCAAACTTTACAACTATTGGAACTTATAATATTCCATTATCTACTTTAATGGCTTATTATAATACTACAGGAACTATTGATTTAACTGTAGCACCAGTATTCCAAATGTTAGACGGTTTTGGAAATGATGGAGATGCAAATAATGATGACTTTGGAATTAATCCTTGTGTTGCTCCAGGTACATTTGCTGATGATATTTCTACAACTAATGTCACAGACAATGGTGCTACAATGATGAGAGTAACAATTGATTTTGAAGCTTCGGCATTTACTTACTGCATCGATACACAGTTTGATCAGTTTGACATGACTAATGTACCTTATCCAACAGATGGTTCAACTCCTGAGATTTGTTTACCTCCAGGTATGAATACTGTTAAGATTAAGGCAATGGATGCTGCAGGAAATATTGATTCAACTTCTTGTGTGAATTCAATATTAGTAACAGCTCCTTCTTTAGGATCTGCTGCAATAACTGCTAACATGACAACATTTAACTGCCCTGGTGATTTAGTGATTTTAGATGAGACTTCTGGATATACAGGTTCAGGTAATGCAATGTGGAACTGGTACATTGATAATGCACCAGCAGGCCAAGGAGCTGAAGATATCTTAGTAGGTACTACAGCAACACCACAAATCGCATTCCCTGCCGTTAGTGGATCAACTGATTACTATGTTGTTATCACTGACAACTTATGTGTGTCAACACCTTCTGCTCCAGTGAATATTAATACACTTCAAACTGCAGTTAATCCTGTAGTATTTGCAAGTCCTAATCCGATTTGTGAAGGAGAGTCATTTGGATTGTTTATTTCTAATCCACAATCGACATGGGTATCTTATTCCTGGACTGGACCTAATGGATATACTTCAAACTTAGCTCAACCAGCAGCTATCACAAATGCAAATTCAATTTTCGCTACTGGAAATTATGAACTTTGTGTGACTGATATCAATGGTTGTAATGTTTGTGGTTCTGTATTCGTAAGTGTAGGTGCTCAGCCAGAGGCTGCAACAATAGTAAGTAATTCACCTATTTGTGATGGTGATCCAATAATACTTAGTACATCAACTGATTGTGATTCATATACATGGATTGGTCCTGGAGGATCAAGCTCAGGAACACTTATGAATCCATTATTAAATACTTTAGTTGGAACAACAACTATTCCTGCTGGCGATGAAGCATACTTACAAGGTATGTGGACAGTAATCTGTCAAAATGGATCAGGTTGTTCTACTGAATCAGCTCCTATTGACGTAGTGATCAGCCCTCCTATTGCGGTTGCTCCTAACGCTTCACCAAGCCCAGCTTGTGCAGGTGAAGACATTACAATAAGTGTTGGTACTGTAGCTGGTGCGATCGGATACTCATGGTCTGGACCAAATAACTTTGCTTCTACAGTTCAAAATCCTACAATATCAAATGCAAACGCAGATGATGAAGGAACATACACTGTAATTGTTACTGACGGAAATGGTTGTACAGGAACGGGATCAGTTAATATTTCAATTGGTGACGGCGTTTCAATAACTGCAATTAGTTATGACCCAGGACCTGGTTCTTGTGTGAATGCTGCTCAAGATCTTCAGTTCATGGTTTCTGAATTCCCAGTTGATCCAGGATGTTACACTTACGAGTGGACTGGACCTGACGGATTTGTTTCTATAACTAAGAATTCAATCATACCTAATGTTACTTCTGAAGTAAGTGGCTCATACATCTTGACAATTTATGATTGTGATGGTTGTGCTTCTGCTCCATTTGAAGTAGTGGTTGATTTGGCTGATATGCCATCTACACCATTATTGAATGTTGATAATGATCAAGTTTGTGAAGGAGATAGATTCACACTTACAACAGATGGTTATGTTGGAAACATAATAACCTATTCATGGTCAACACCAAATGGTGGATTTGATACAAGTGCACCATCATTGACTATTGATCCAGCGAGTTTAACTCAAGGTGGTCAATATTCTGTAGTAGCTACAGTTGATGGTTGTGTTTCAAATAGCTCTGATACAATTACTGTATCTGTAACTCCACAACCGGATCAACCAGTTGTTTCTGGACCTGCGGTTGTATGTGAAGGAGGTGTACTTGAATTGACAACGGACTTTGTGATGGGAGCTACTTACGAATGGTCAGGACCTGGATTTACTTCTGGTGTTCAAAACCCTGTAATATTCCCTGTTAATATTTCTAATGCTGGTGCTTATTCAGTTATCGTTAGTGTTAACGGATGTGAGTCTGAAATTTCAGATCCACTACTAGTGACAGTATCAGAAGGACTTGATGCACCAACCATTGCAAGTGACGGACCAACATGTATCGATGATCCAAATGCTGAATTGACATTATCAGTTACCGCTCCTGTTGCTGGTGCAACATACGAATGGTTCTCTGTAGAGAATGGAAACTCAATTGGGACTTCAGGAATTACACCGAACTTAACAATAACAGATTTCACTGCTTATGGACCTGGCGAATGGAACTTCACAGTTATCTGTGATCTAAACGGATGTCCTTCTGCTCAGTCAGTTCCAGTAACTGTTACATTCGATCAAATACCAGTTGGTATAAATGCGGATGCAGGACCAGACATTGCAATTTGTGATGTAGATAATGCAACATTGACAGGTACTCAACCTACCATAGGAATGGGAACTTGGTCACAAGTTGGTGGAGCTCCGGCTTCAATATCTAATCCAAATGATCCTAATACATCTGTTACTGGATTGTCTGAAGGTACTTACATCTTTAGATGGACTTTATCAAATGGTGCATGCGCAGATTACTCTGCGGATGATATGATCCTTGTTGTGAACTCAAGCGATTGCTTGGCTGAATCAAACGGACCGTACCAAGTGTGTGAATCATCCGAAACAAACCTTGCTGCTGAACCAGCTTGTACTGGTAGTACAGGTATGTGGGTACAGTCTTCTACTCAAGCCGCGTTAGGTGTTGTGATAGTTGATCCGTCTGATCCTAATACTTTGATAACAGGTTTAGAATCTGGAAACTCTTATACAGCAACATGGTGTTTGAGTAATGATGGTTGTGGAGAATATTCATGCTCCGATGCTATCATAACAGTTAGTGATAATAACAACACACCTTTTGCAGGAACAGATCAAACACTTTGTGGTGAAGAGATCATGGTTGATGCTGCAGCTCCAGGTGACTGTGATGGTACATGGTCGTCTAATGATCCAAACGTATCATTCGTGAATGCAAACGATCCTTCTACAATAGTATTTGGTTTGACACCAGGAGAGAATACTTTGATTTGGACACTTTCATGTGGTTCTTGTCCAAGTTCTTCTGATGAGGTGATTATTACATTTGAATCAGCTCCAGTAGCAAATAACGATACTGAATTGATAAACTTTGCTAGTGCAGTTACTAGTACAGTTGTAGAAAATGATGAACTACCATCTGGTGGTTATACAGTTACAGTAATTGATGAACCAGATCACGGTACAGTAGAAATGAATTCAGACGGTACTTATACTTATACTTCAGATGTTACGGATTACGCTTCTTCAGATCAGTTTACTTACCAATTGTGTAGTAACTCTTGTCCTGATATTTGTGTAACAGCGATAGTTGCCATTGGAATTGATATTGGAGACGACTGTGTCCCTCCAACCATCTTTACTCCTAACGGTGACAATACAAACGATGCTTTCGTAATACCTTGTTTATACGAATTGTCTAAGTACCCAGATAACGAAGTTGTTATCTTCAACCAGTGGGGGGATGAAGTTTATAGAAGTCAACCTTACATGAATGATTGGATGGGAACTTATAATGGTGAAGACTTACCAGTAGGTACATACTTCTACATTATTTACTTGAATGATGGTAGTGATCCAATTTCTGGATTCTTAGTACTTGAAAGATAGAATTGATCAAGAGCATGAGGGTGTTTTCGGCCCTCATGCTTTTATTCATAAAATTTTAAACCGAAAATTTCTTTAAAATGAAGAATGTTTTAATAACGCTTTTGTTCGTATTCGGATTTACATTAGTTCTTAATGCACAACAAGAGCATCAGTATACACAATGGATGTATAATAAATTAGGGTATAATCCAGCTTACGCTGGCTCTAGTTTTAATCCTTGTATCACAGGTTTATACAGAAACCAATGGTTAGGTCTTGAGGGATCACCTGAAACACAAGCATTGTCCTTTGACATGCCTTTATCTAATGATAGAGTAGGTGTAGGTGTTAACTTATATAGAAATGCAGTTGGTATCACAGATTTGATTTCTCTTGATGGCGCTTACGCCTATAGATTTCAATTGGGAAATGGATACCTAGGATTAGGTGTTCAAGCTTCTTTAAGATATTGGAGCCAGGATTATTCTGATCCAAGATTGAGTTCTACAGTGCCAATCGGTCAAGATCAAGCCATCCAATCTGGTGAAGTAAATAAATATGTTCCTGACTTTGGTGCAGGTTTATATTATAATACAGAAAGATTTTACTTTGGTGTTTCAGTTCCTAGATTCTTGAACAACAAAATAGATTTTGATGATACAGACGTAAAAATTGGAAAAGAGACTCAACATGCTTTCTTGATGGCAGGTTATAAACTTAAGCTTAAAGAAAACTTAGATTTATTACCACAACTATTATTCAAGTATGCTGCAAATGCTCCTTTTGATGTAGACTTAAACTTAAGTGTACTTATTCAAGATAAGTATTCTGCTGGTTTATCTTATAGATTAGGTGGCTCATCTCCTGATAGTATCGGAGAATCTTTAGATCTTTTGATTGGAGCTCAGTTTACAAACAATGTTTTTGCTGGAGTTTCATGGGATTTTACCTTATCTGAAATCAAAGATTTTAATGACGGTACCCTTGAAATAGCATTAAGATATTGTTTCGAACAATCAGAGGGAGAAGAATTCCAGAATCCAAGGTTCTTCTAACGAGAAAAACCTACGATTAAGTTCTATAAACCATTACGATTTATGAAAAACTGTATATATACACTCCTTGCATTAGGTTTAGTATTTGTTATGAATCAAAGCGTCTTTGCGCAAGATGCTCCAAATGCAAATATTGTTACTGGTAACTACCAAGATGTTCAAGTATTTAATACTTCAAATATTAATACGGAACACTTAGAGTTTTCACCTACATACTATCAAAACGGTATTGTATTCACAACTGCGAGATACGTAAACGGTCCTAAAGATGATAAAATAGGGGAAACGTTTTTTGAATTGTTCTTTGCTGAAGTTGATGGAAATGGGATGCCTATTGAGGCTGAAGATTTCTCAATTTTAATGAATACAAGAGTTCATGAAGGTCCTGTTACTTTTAGTAGAGGCGGTGATATAATATATTTCACAAGAAATAATCTTAAAAACAATGCTACCAAAGCAGACTCAGAAGGTTTGATTCGTATGCAAGTTTATGAAGCTAAGAAAGGATATTTCGATTGGGAAAAACCAACCTTGTTACCTTTCAATAGCAAAGAGTATGATGTAATGCATCCTACACTTTCTCCTGATGGAACAAAATTATATTTTACATCTAACATGCCTGGTTCTAAAGGTGGAACAGATATCTGGATGGTCACTAAAAGTGATGACCTCTGGGGTACTCCAGTCAACCTAGGCCCAGAAATAAATACTGCTAAGAATGAAGCCTTTCCTTTTATTCATGAAAGTGGCACTTTATTCTTTGCATCAAATGGCTTACCAGGTATGGGTGGTTATGATATTTTCAAAGCCTCTATGGCTGGATCTGTACCTAAAGGGGCAGTAGAAAACTTAGGTAAACCTTTTAATACTCCTGCAGACGATTTTGGTTTAATCCTTAATTCTGAAGGTAACAGAGGTTACTTCACTTCTGCTAGAGAAGCAGGTTCTGGAAAAGATGACATCTATAAGTTTGATGGATTTATTGCAGAGCCTTCTATGCTAAGTTCTCTAATAAGAGTATACGATGCAAAAACTGGTGATAGAATTGAAGGGGCTGAAGTAAGAGTATTTGAAAGAACTTCTGATGGATTAGTATCAGGAGGAGAATTGTATGACGCAGTTCTTATGCCTTCAAAGCCTGGCTCTTCAGAACTTGTTCTTAAATTAATTAGAAAAAATGCGGATCAATTGGGTACGCCAGATTTGATTACCAATGGAGAAGGAGAATCACCATATGACATGCAAGTTGGCAAACAATACATCTTCCTAGTTTCTAAGGATGGCTATTTGAACAATGAACTTGTTTACTCAACTATTGGTAAGTCAGGTGAAATCATTGTTGAAGTACCATTAGACAAATACAGTTGTATTAATCTTGCAGGAGACGTAAAGTCAAATGGAGGAACACCTTTGTCAAATGCTAAAGTTAAAATTATAAGCAGCTGTGGTTCTAAAGAAATCATGACTGATGCTAATGGCAAATTCAATGAATGTCTTGAGCCTGGTTGTACGTATGATTTTATTGGTTCGAAAGATGGCTATTCAAGTGGTACTAGTTCTATAACTGTTCCTATGGATGGTAGCTCATCTCTAAGTACTTCTTTAGTACTTGTTCCTTTGGGTGGTAACCCTGGACCTGGGCCTGGTGGAACTTTAATTGAAACAGGAACTGTAATCGTTTTGGAGAATATCTATTACGATTTTGATAAGTCAGCAATTAGAACAGGAGCTGCAAGAGAATTAGATGAATTGGTTTCGATAATGAGCAGATACGGATCCATGGTTGTAGAACTATCATCTCATACAGATTCAAGAGGAACAACAGCTTATAACGATAAATTATCTAAAGCTAGAGCAGAGTCAGCTAAGAGATATTTAGTAGCTAGAGGTATTTCTCCTTCTAGAATTACAACTCAAGGCCTTGGAGAATCAACTCCTAGAAATCAATGTTCTAATGGTGTTCAGTGCTCAGAAGAAGAACATCAGTACAATAGAAGAACAGAAGTAAGGGTTGTAAGCATTAGAGATGCTGTTAGAGTAGAATATGGCAATAGAGGCCCTGAAGTGATCGATAGAATGAGATCTAGAAGAAGAAATTAAGATCTTTTATAATATATGATACCCTTTAAAAGAGGCTATACTTAAATGTATAGCCTCTTTTTTTTATTTTGGTGCAACCTGTTTAGTCATCAACGGTCTTTTAATGCAGAACAATAATACAATTGGATTATAACAACACACATAAGGAAATTATAGAAGCTTGTAAAGGTGGGTCGCATGCTGCCCAATTCAAGTTATATAACCTTTATGCTAAGGCAATGTTTAATACCTGCCTTAGGATGGTGAAAAATGTGGAAGATGCGGAGGATTTGCTACAAAACTCTTTTACAGATGTTTTTGTTAACCTTCAAAAATTTAGATATCAATCATCTATTGGTGCTTGGATCAAAAGAATTGTAATTAATAATTGTATAAATTTTGTTAAGAAGAAAAAAATTGAATTTCAAGAACTTACACCAAATGTTCAAACTTTTGTTGCACAAACAAACGAATCGACTGATTTAAGTTATTCGGTAGGTTCAATTCAAAATAACTTGATGAAGTTACCAGATGGTTATAGAGTTGTATTTTCTCTCTATTTGCTTGACGGATATGATCATAAAGAAATAGGTGAAATACTAAATATTTCTGAAGCTACTTCTAAATCACAATTTAGCAGAGCAAAAAAGAAACTTAAGCAAATGATATTGGAAGAGTCAAGTGCGAATAAATTTAAATAGAATGAAAAATAAAGATCCATTAGAAGAATTTATTCTTTCGAATAGAGAATCATTCGACAACTTCGAGGTGCCTGACAGGGTATGGAATGGCGTTAACGCTGAGGTAAATACCACTGCAAAAATAAAGCCTCTTAGAATTGTTTGGGCATCATTAGCAGCTTGTTTTTTGATGATGATTGGCTGCTTGTTTTTCTACGGACAATCAAATACAAGTCAAAATGTAGAAATGGCTTCTATGGAATTGAATGAAGAGCTACCAGAGATGAAAAGTTATTATAGTCGACAAGTAAGTGATAAATTCAATGCTTTAAAAGGATTTGATTTAGATGGAACAATAAAAGGTGATTTAAACCAATCTGATGAATTTTTAAAAGAACTAGAGATTGAGTTAAAAGAGGTACCAGCCTCAAAAAAAGAGGCAGTTATGGAAGCAATGATAAAAAATTACCAATACAAGTTAATGTTGTTGGATAGAGTTTTAATTGAAATAAATAAGAGTAAAAATAAAGAAGATGGAAATTCGATTAGTATATAAAATAGCTTTAGCCTTTTTGTTTTTGACAGCTAGCAATACTTTAATGGCAAAGATTAAAAAGGAAAATTTTACCAAAACGATTGAGAAATCATTTGATATCTCAAATACAGCCCTAGTGCAAATATCTAATAGATATGGCAAACTAGACATCAAAACTTGGGATAAATCCTCTGTTGATTTTAAGGTCACCATAACTGTAAATGCCAAATCTCAAGAAGCAGCCGATAAGGATTTTGAAAGGATTCATTTGACTTTTAATGGTAGTACAGATCATGTATCTGCAATAACTGAAATTGGAGAGAAAGAGAAAAAATCTTGGTGGAGCAGTTCTAGTTATAGTTCGGATGAGTTTAGTATTGATTATGAAGTTTTCTTACCAGCAACTGTACAATTGGATGCCGCAAATAAGTATGGACATACCTACATTGAAAAAATGAATAATGATTTAAAGATGACACAAAAATATGGAGACTTTCAAATAGCTGGAGCAAGTGGAGATTTTGAATTCAGTCTTGGCTACGGAAATGGAAATATTGGATTTGCTGAAAATGTGAATGGATACATAAAATATTCAAAACTAAAAATAGGTACTTGCAAGGACATCGACTTAGAATCTAAATACAGTAAGATGACCATTGAAGAAGCTTTAAATATCAAAACAATATCTAAATATGATGGCTATACGCTAGGAACAATTGAATCATTTATTAATGAAGGAAAATATGATAATATAAAAATAGAATGCGTAAACAAAGTTGAAGTTTTGTCTAAGTATACGGAAGTTAAAATAGACCATATTAACGCAACAGGAGATTTTGACTTTTCTTATGGTGGTGTATATATCTACAATATAGATCCAGGGTTTCAATCTATAGATTTATCCGGAAGATATACCTCTTTTAAAATAGAACTGCCTTCTGATGCCTCTTTTAATTTTGATGTCGAAGGAGACTATTCAAGCATAGCCCTTCCCTCAAATACAAACTATAGTAAGCAAATCGAAAATGATGAAGAATGGCATCATACCGGCAGTATCGGCAATGGTAATTCCAATGCTTCAATAAAAGCGAAAATGAGTTATGGAGGATTAAGAATTAAACATAATTAATCTTAAAAAGATATTAATCCAATTTGTAAATAAACTACTCTAGAAGAAATTTTAGGGTGGTTTCTTTTATATAAACATACTAGTACTTCTGATAAGTCGATTAGAATCAGCAAGTTAAGACGCCCATAATTTTATTAGGTTTCCTATTTCGCAATTCATTGTGTAGTTTAGCGCAAAATTTAGAACATGAAAATCAGATTTTGTGGAGCAGCAAGGGAAGTGACAGGTAGTTGCCATCTCATTATTTTAGAAAATAACTTTAAAATTCTTCTGGATTGTGGCCTGTTTCAAGGATTTCATAAAGAACAAGACGATATAAACAAGAGCTGGTATTTTAAGCCTGAAGAAATCGATTGCATGATTTTGTCTCATGCTCATATAGATCATGCAGGAAGAGTCCCTAAGCTTGTCCGTGATGGTTTTTCTGGCAATATCTATTGTACCCATGCTACAAGGAGCTTAGCAGCTGTAATGCTTTTAGATAGTGCTAAAATTCAAGAAAGGGAGGCGGAGTACCACAATAAAAATTTAAGAAAAAGGAAAAAAAATCCAAAAACTGAAGAATTTGCGGAAGCTTTGTATACAACAGAAGACGTTGCTCCAGCACTAGATTCTTTTGTAAGTCATAGCTATGAAAGATGGGTGAAAATAAATGACGATGTTGAATTTATATTTAGAGATGCTGGACACATCCTGGGATCTGCCAATATCACAATAAGGATACGCGAAAATGGCAAGACAAAAACAATCGGTTTCACAGGAGATATAGGAAGACCAAACAGACCAATCTTAAAGGACCCTGTTAGCATGCCAGAAGTAGATTACTTGATTTGTGAGTCTACTTATGGAAATAAAGAACACTTAGGGAAGCCGGATGAAAAGGATAAGTTGTTGGAAGTGATTAAAACCGCCTGTCTTGAAAAGAAAGGAAAATTGATTATTCCTGCATTTAGTGTAGGAAGAACGCAAGAATTGGTTTATATGATGGATCAAATGGCCACAGAAGGTTTGCTTCCAAAATTACCAGTTTATGTGGATAGTCCACTTGCGATCAACGCAACTCAAGTTTTTGGAGGTCATCCAGAATGCTATGACAATGAATTGTATGAATATTTGTTGATTGATGAAAATCCTTTTGGTTTTGGAGATCTGACTTACATCAAAGATGTTGCCTTATCAAAAGAATTAAATACTAGTACGGATCCATGCGTGATTGTTAGTTCGTCTGGTATGATGAATGCTGGTAGGGTAAAGCATCATCTGTTTCATAGCATTGATGATGAAAAGAACACATTATTAATAGTTGGATATTGTTCTCCAAATACTCCAGGAGGGAAGCTAAGAGCAGGAGCCAAAGAAATTAGACTTTTTGGGGAGATGAAAGATGTCAGAATGAAGGTGGAGATAATGGATTCCTTTTCAGCTCATGCAGATAAAAACGAAATTATAGAATATATTGGCAACCAAAAGAAATTAGAAAAACTCTTTTTGGTACATGGAAATTATGATAGCCAACAAGCATTCAAGTTTTTACTGCACCAACATGACTTCAAGGATGTACAAATTCCCAATATTGGCAATGAGATTACAATTTAGCCAGCATAAGGTTTGAAAATATGACTTATTGGAGCTAATTTAGTGTAAAGGCAATTCTAAATTTCACAATCCTATGTGGAATTACGTTTTATAGGTTCAATAGAGAAGTATGAAAATCAATTTTTGGTTCGTAATGTTAATGTTTATATCAATGTCTGCCTGTAAAACAGACCCTTCTGATTTGGAAGATCTCGCTATTGAGGATTTTTCTGCAGAATATGCCATCCCAATATTTCAAGCTGAAGTATCACTTGATGAAATTTTGTCAAATGTTCAAGAGAATACAACCATGACTGTAGAGCCAGATGGCGAAATAAATCTTAAATATTCAGGTGATTTTTTAGGACTAGGTTCGGCAGATATTTTTGATATCGTCACAGCGGTCGTACCAATACCTGTGACTGATACCATTGTGCATGCAGATTATGATATTCCTAATAGTATTGAAATTGACTTTTTTGATTTAACAAATGGCCAGATTGTCTTGAGGTACGAATCGGACCATGAAGAAGATGTTGATATAAAAGTAACTATTCCTCAACTTACCAAAAATGGTGAGCAATTTACCTGGACAGGAAAAATTGATTATAATGGGACGACCCCAGTTGAAGGAACTGGCTTTGATGGGCTAGCAGGTTATAAATTGACATCCTTTGGAGATACTTTGATTACAGTTCAATACGAAGCCATTAGAGAATCTGGAATCCGAGATACTTTAGATAACTTTTTCGTACTTTTTCTAAATTTGGAATATGATTACGCAGAAGGCTTTTTGGGTTATGATGTTTACACAGTTGCAGCGGATACAATAGAAATAGATTTTTTCAAAAGTTGGGCAAATGGCTCCGTTTATTTTGAAGATCCGAAGATTACATTGACAGTATTTAATTCTTTAGGCTTTCCCATTAATGGAAAGTTTTTGTTTTTAGATGTGAAAACGGTCAACCAAGATATTCTTCCATTGGAATCGGAATTCATAAATGATGGTATAAATATTAATTATCCAAAACTTACTGAGATAGGAGAGACCTCTGAAACCGTGTTCGCTTTTGATAAAGACAATTCTAATATTAGAGAAGTTCTGGGAGCTGGACCATTGGCAGTTTATTATGATCTAGAAGCCGAACCAAATCCTGAAGGAGATACAAGTATAAGAGGTTTTATAACTGACAAAAGTGAAATGCGTGTCCAAGTTGATGTAGAGCTTCCTATACATGGCTATGCAGATGACTTTGTTGTTATTGATACTTTTGATATCGATTTTAAAGATATCGACCTTGAAAGTGCGGAGTATGCAGAGTTTAAACTTGTCACCGAAAATGAGACACCTTTAGCTGTAAAATTACAACTCTACTTTGCAGATTCATCTTTTCAAATACTTGATTCCTTGTTAATTCCAGCTCAAAATGTAATTGAATCTGCAGAGGTAAATGAAGATGGAATTTCTATGCTTACTGAAACCAATACAATTATCCAAGAATTTTATAAGGAGAGACTCAATAAAATTGAAACAGCTAAAAAGTTATTTTTAGTAAGTTCCTTCTCAACAGAAAATAATAAGAACAAACAATCTGTAAAGATTTTGGCAGAACAATCTGTAGCTGTGAGGATGGGTATGAAAATAGGAATTAAGAACTAAGGAATCCATTAATGCGAAAAATTACACATTCGATACAAACTAGCTTTGTATTTATTCTATTTGCTTTTGCAGCAATTAATATGCAAGCTCAAACTGACTTAGGTTCATATT
>CALIIW010000338.1 GCA_938018185.1 uncultured Saprospiraceae bacterium | reverse complement strand
CTTGAGTTTCCTTTGAAGTAATAAACTAATCCTCTGCTATTAGGCACTTTGAAATGAATGCTATTGACCGAACCACCATCTTCCATTTCAAAGGTTTTTTCTTCAAATTCAAAGGGATAATCAAAATTAAAATCTGATGGTAAAATCTCTGGCCTAAAGAAGAAAAAGTGTTGGAAGAAATAAACACAAATGTTTATAAGTAGATAAATACATACTATTATGATTAATATTTTGATCACTAATAGTGAAAATAGGAAAAATTTATGGATTGGTATTAATTGAATTTATTGTAAGCCCTATAATTGAAACCGTTCTAAGTTGATAATTTTAATTTTGCCAAATTTATTTAGGAATTTAACCTCTATTTGGTCGTCTTCAGACCAAGGAAAGTTTTGCTTATAAAAATCACATCTCTGCTGATTAGA
Source organism: uncultured Saprospiraceae bacterium (assembly GCA_938018185.1). GTDB lineage: Bacteria > Bacteroidota > Bacteroidia > Chitinophagales > Saprospiraceae > JALZVN01. Next base: position 13,621 of record CALIIW010000338.1, on the reverse strand, counting down.
AAGTTGGCTTAAAATAACTTCATTTATGGATAAAATCTTTTGGCCTACCTCGATTCCTAAACCTGCTGCTGGGCTATTTGCATATAGACCACTTACAATCGCGTTTTGATCTGTAATTCTCAAGCTAAAACCGAAAGAACTTATCGGTTTAATTTTAATTTCTTCATCGTAAGATTGAAAATAAAATTTCTTATTTATGTAATCTAAAGTTAAGACTCCATAATTTAAAATTTTAGTTCCAATTCTACTATTCGATTTTTTTGAAATATCTGTATAGAATTTTTCAAATGCTATTCCTGCAATTTTAAATTCTTTTATAAAGACGTGATACTGCTTTTCTGGTGCGGGGTAGCTACCAGAGATCCCAAGACTAAAATTTCCAAATCTTTCAACGATATCACCTTTTTGATAAATTTTTTTATTCTTATATTTTTGAATGCGATTCGATTTGAAACTGATAAAGTCGCCTGCACCAGAATCAAAAATCACCTTCTTTATGTTTTTTCCATTTACCTTGATTGGTAAAATTGGAATCTTGTTTTTGGCAAATTGCAATTTCTGAGCTTTGAGTTTATCTAGTTTTAGTCTATGTGGCTGATCAGTAAGAATGATTTTTCTGTTTTTTTGATCAAGCTGTATAGCCATATTTTTAAGAAAATCTCTGCCTATAATGCCATCCACCTCAAAACAAGTTACTGGATGCTTACCCATTACATTTGAGACGATAGCCTTGTAATTATTAAATTCTAATGAGCCAATTTTTGTTTGATTTATTTTTACAACATCAATTTTTGTTTTAACATTATTCACTCCTGACACTGTGCCAGAATCAATGGATCTCAAGCCTAGCTTTTCTTTTAAATTTGGAGATATAATTAATAAGCCCCCTGTATCAAAAAAAAAGCGAAAAACCTTTCCCTCTATTTCTACGGGTATGATAATTTTACTGTTAACAAATTCGTACGGAATTTCTTCAAAAAAATTACTATTACTTATTTTTTTCTGAGCAAGTATTGAATTGCTAAGCAATACAAAGAAGAGTATCTTATAAAGATAATGAATCGGCAAATTTTTGTGTTTAAATACTCTACAAGTATCACCATTATTTCTGTAAAATTCAACTCAAAATCCTGATTTTAAAAAACAAGTTGTTAACAAATTTCACAGTACCATCAAGAGGCAAGTTAAATGTTAAATTTATGAAACCTTGATTCTTCTCTAATTAAATAAGATCTAAACTTGGATGGTAGGGTAGTCTCAATACTGAGGTGCATTTTGGTAAGTGGATGTTCAAAGATTATTTTGTTTGCATTAAGAAATAGACCTTTTCCTTTCAATACCTTTTCTTTGTTAAAATACATCTTGTCGCCAACAATCGGATGCCCCATATCTTGACAATGAATTCTTAATTGATGTGTCCTGCCTGTCACAGGAAAAAGTCTCAGTAGTGATATTCGGCCGTAAGTTACTGAAGGAACACTTTCTTGTAGTTTGAACTTAGAAGTGGCCTCTTGAACATCTATCTTTAAACAAATTGATCCTTCGATCGGAGCTTCGCCTACAACAATAGCTAAATATTCTTTCGTAATTTTCTGAGCTTCAAATTGTCTACCCAAGTTGATCTGTACCTTCTTGGTTTTTGCTATCAAAAGGCAGCCCGAAGTCAAGGCGTCCAGTCGATGGACAGGCAAAGGCCATGCTAAAGCATCTGTCAAAGAACTATTTATTAAATTATGTTTTAAAGCATTTTGAATAGTTTTGAAATAGTTGCCGCTTACTGGTATGCCAGCAGGTTTGTTAACAACAGCAAGGGAATCATCTTCATATAAAATTTCCAAATCTAATTCAAAAGATTTAGGCTGCACATTCACATCCGAAAGAAGTGCTACTTTCATCCCTGTACTTACATAGTCTCCTGAAAATCCAGGTTTTCCATTGAGATAGATCCTGTTTTTCTTCAATGCCTTTTTTATACTCTTTTTTGAAGGAAGGTAAGTTTTGAATGCTTCATGGGCAAAATCCGAAAGCCTTACATTCTGGATGTTTTGTGGAACGATGATACTGTGAAGGACTAATTCTTTTTGATTGACTTCGTCCATATTATCTTTTGAAAAGTGAATTTAAAAAATTAAAGATGCAAAATTTTCTTGTTTTGCATCTTTAATTCTTTAACCTATTTACTTTTCACACATTTAAAAGTGGATCGCGCTCCTGAGGCAAGGATGACTTCTAAAAAGTAAATTCCATCCGGGTAGGGATTTAGATCAGCCACAACCTTAGTACTGTGTGTTTGATTTTCAATACTTGCGATGTTTATTCCTAGTTCATTAAAGACTTTCAAATTTGCAATACTTCCTTTAGTATTATCATATTCAATTGTCAACAAGTCAACAACTGGGTTAGGATACATTTTAAGGCCTTCAATTGAAACATGATTAGTTAGAGATGAAATAACAAAATCGATTAGCTCTGATTGGCTTTCGCAGCCATTTGCATCTATCACAACAACATAATACCCGCCAGATACTATAGCAGTATGACCTTGTCCATTTGCTCCATCTATTGCTAGCCCATCAAGATACCATTGGTAACTGCTCGCTTCAGAACTATTCAATATATTTGCTATTTGTTCAATTGTTGGAGGAAATATTTCAAACTCAGTAACTTCTATAGGATCTGATATTCTAGGACATCCATTTAATTGAATTTCTACCGTATAGATCCCAGGTAGGTTGGTATCAATAGAGGACGAATTCGAGTCTGTAAGTTCTGTGCCATTTACAAACCATGTATAATAAATGTCACCTGTAAGTTCAACATGTAAGTTTGTAAGATCTCCTGGACAAATTTCTAAGGCATCGCTAATTATGGTTGGTATTGGAACTTCAATAATATTGATTATTGTTTGGACAGATTCACCTAAGCACCCACCTTGCATTACTTGTAGATAATAAGTGCCTGCATCCGAAACTACTAACTGATTGCTTTGCTCTAAAAGCAACTCATTATTTCTGTACCAATAATAGGAATCATAAACTTCATTTGCTATCAGAGTCATAGAATCCCCTTTACAAATGGTTTGTTCACCAGTAAAATTCAAGCTTACATCTGGCTTTACGTTTACGTTGACCATAGTTTGAGTAGATTCACCAATACAATCATTCAGTGTCCCATGTACAGAATAATTGCCAGCAGTTGAAACTACCAACTCATTGCTTGGCTCTGTAAGCAAATCACCATTCTTATACCATTGATAGGAATCATAAATGTCAGTAGCTTTTAAAACCAAAGAATCTCCTTCACAAATATTTTGCTCGCCCGTTAAATTCAAATTTACATCAGGAATGTCAAATATATTCACTTCAAAGCTAAGCGGTTCAGAAGCACAAGTGCCTAGGTAAGCTATGGCCTGATAAATTCCTGTTACCGTGACTTCTAGAATTGCTTGATTGCCTATTTCTTCGCCATTGAAAATCCAGGAAAATATTTCAGCGTCAGATGTGACTTCTAGAAAAATTTCATCTCCGACACAATGGTTTGAAATACTAGCATCATTTGTACTTAAGACAGGCGCTTCTCCAAACATCAAATTTACCTCCTCTGATAAAGCGGAGCATCCATTGCTGGTAACGAGCACCTGATATATTCCAGGTTCTGATGCCTCAAAGGTCGGCTCATTATTGCCTATGCTTTCCATATTAAAAAACCATTCATAGGAGTCAGCTTCTGATACTTCTATCAATAAAGTTTCGCCTTCACAGATAAAATCTTCAGCTGAAATATTCAAACTTGGCTGAGGAATGGCATTGACAAGCAAAACAACTGTTTCAGAAGTGCTGATACAGCCTTCATTATAAACTTTGACAATGTAAGTACCTTCAGCATCAACTGTTAATTCATTTCCATCAACTCCTTCAAGCAATTCGGTATCTTTAAACCATTCATATTTATCTGCCCCATCTTCAACGGCAATCGTATAAGTTTCTCCCTCGCATATAATTGGTTCTCCATCCTGAGTAAAAATAACAGGTGGCCCCTCTTCTAATATTAGTTGGAAATTGGCTGATTGAGCTACACAATAACTAGAGTAAGTTGTTAAGCTATAAGTACCTGGTTCAGAAATTTCAATAGTAGAAAGATTTATGTTTAATGGGTTTCCATTAAATAACCAATTGTATTCATCAGCAAAAATATTTGATTGTAATAAAATTGATTCTCCCGCACATATGGCCAAAGATTCTCCGTAATTAAAGGTAATTTCTGGGTAGCAAATATTAGTTATTTTGTAAGTGTTAGATCCCGAAAAAAGAAATTCCTCGACTCCATCCGTATAAAAGTTGTCAAATTTATCATTTACTACAATGGTATGATCTTCATCCCTTACAACCTCCAAGTCAACAACAGCAGTACTTAAATTTCGCATATGCGAAAGTATATTCTGATCATTCTCCAAGTCATTAGAAATGACAAAGATCGATTCTTTTTTTGCACCTCCATGAATTGCTCCACTTCTTGTTTCAGTCAATGGTAAATAACTAGCTCCACAATCAATTGAATAACTGAGGAATTCTTCTTCAATTTTTAGCAGATCCCCATTTCTGTTTAAACCATAATCTATTGTATAACTATATGGGTATGGATAATTATTAATCCATTCATTTGGCAAAGAAGTTATTTTTTTTGTAAAATCTTCCTTTTCAGTGCTAGAAAAATAATTGTTATAAACAGATAATATTTGATTGTCAAGTTTCACAATGTATTCCGTATTAAAGGAATCATCGTTTGGGTAATCATAGAATTCTTCTGAAAATACGCCATATCCCTCTATAACATGACTTAGTTCCCAATTTTCTCCATCATTATTGGATCTAAAAATTGACCTTGGATAAGGTGCCCAACAATCCACACAACCAAGATCAAATGGTTCTGGGTGGTCATGTCCAATGCCTTGAACAATAATTTTTTTATTATCAAAACATAGAATTTTATTCGGATTGTCAATAAATCCTTTTGCATATTCTTGCGAAAATTCAACAAATGATTCGCCTCTATCTTGAGATTTTAATATCCTGTCTGATGAAATACAGTATAGATTGTTTTCCGAATCTAAGTCAAAATCTACCACATTAAAGTAATCCAATAAGTTATGCCAAGAGTTTCCATCATCAAGACTTCTATAAAGAAAATTATTTGTCATTGCATAAAGGATTCCATCTGTGGATCTTCTTAATTTCTTTATATTTACTGGGACATCATTATTGCCTTGTATTACTTTTCTCTTGGTTAGATCTCCATCTATGTATTTGATTATAGCACCATTGATGTTGTGATAGAAATGATCATTTATGACATGTTTTTTGTAATAATAATTTCCACTAACACCATCTTGTACGGAAACAAACTCTCCCGTTTCAATTTCAATGTAGCCTGTCAATGCTTGAAAGTGACCGTTGGACCAAGCTTCTGGCTGTGAGATAAAACCCCTTACATAAATTCGTCCAGCTATATCTCCCAAAATACCTATCTCCTGTTGTTCTGACTCAAAAAGAAGTGTATATGTTTCTCCAAAATCATAACTAATACTTAGATTTGATCCCCATATTCCATTCCCATACCAGGGTTCCCAGTATCTGAGAAAATAGCCTTCCTCAGTGATGTGTGCTGGTTGATAATTTAAGGTAGTTATATAAGTCAAGTCCTTTGTATAAACTGAATACTCTCTATAAGCAGTATAGATAATCAAGTGATTCTTAAATGGATATATTCTACGTGTTGAAAAATCTTCTAACTCTAATTCCAACTTAATTTCTTTGGTGTTGTCATTGTAGGAATACAAATTGTTAGCATTAATTATTAAAACCTTTTCACCGACTATATAAGGGCCATATTTGAATGTGCTGTCTCCATTTATTTCAAAAAGTTTCCATTCATTATTTTCTTTATAATGCATGGTAGATCCATTGTGCAATAAATAATTTCCATTATTCAATGCTTTGTAACCAGTTTGAGAATTATTTGTATAATTATATAAAGTAAATGGAGTTACTGTTTCAAACCACGATTGGCCCTCATCTTCAGAAGTGAAAATAGATTTTTCATGTATATAACTTAATCTTCCACTAGGCTCTATCCTTATAAAATCCCAAGTAGGCTCATATATTTTTCCTAATTCCTCAACAAAAGCTGTTTGACTAGAAACATCTAAATAAAGCAGATTGAAAAGTAGAATTAGAAGTATGGATTTGTTCATATATTAGTTTTTTCATATTTGTCTTGCAATCTTATTCTATAATAGAATACAATTCAACTTATCCATACGTTGCAAGCCAAAGGTGAAATTTCGAAGATTGATGATTATCTAAATAATTAAATCTCGAAATAAATTATGTATCGGTAGGAAGTCTAAAATAAGATAAATATGTGATATAGACAATGAATAAAATCTATATGTGATGCCTTTTTTTAAAGCTGTTCGGAGGTAAAGCTATGAACGATACACGTCTTGATAAGACTTATTAATCAGGAATTTGGAAATGGTCCTTAGCACCAGGGTCTGTTTTGGTTTAGATATAAAAAGACTAAAACTGTTTAATCGAAGTTGCGAAATCTAGATATTTCGCAACTTCGTTTAAAGCATTATTTTGTTTTAATAAACTTAGAAGTGGATCTTGCTCCAGAGTCTAAAATTACTTCTAGATAGTAAATACCAGCTGGAAACGAATTAACGTCAACAGTTACTTTATTACTTTGAATGGTATTTTCGATCCTACTGATGTTCATTCCTAACTCATTAAATACATTCAAATTTGTAATATTGTTTTGTAAATTATCGTATTCAACAGTCAATATATCGACAACTGGATTTGGGTATATTTTAAGTCCTTCGATGATCGCATGATTAGCAAGAGATGAAATAATTACATCGATTATCTCAGACTGACTCTCACAGCCATTTTCGTCGATCACAAGAACATAGTATGCACCGGATACTAAAGCAGTATGACCTTGACCTGTCGCCCCATCAATCTCAAGGCCATCAAGAAACCACTGATAACTACCTGCCGAAGAACTGCTCAGTATATTTTCAATTTGTTCAATGGTAGGTGCTACCACATCATAAATTGAAACTTCAATAGATTCAGAAGTAGCACTACAACCATCTATACTGATTTCTACTGTATAGCTTCCGGCTAAATCTGTATCAATCATTGGAAAATCTGAACTCATGATTAAATTACCGTTAATAAACCAAGTATAAGAATCTGCTCCACTGATGCTTGCATTCAATCTAGTTCGTTCACCAGGGCAAACTACCAAGAGGTCACTTGTAATTTCAGGGATGGGTAACTCTGTAACTGTTAGCATCATTTCTACTGAACCTTCCTCACAACCATTGTGAGTAATAATAAGATAGTAAGTGCCAGCTTGGTCAACTTGAATTTGATTTCCAGTATCTGGTAGCAAATCAGAATTTCTATACCATTGATAAGAATCATAACCATCGTTTGCTATGAGCTCAAGCACTTCACCCTCACAAATAACTTGTTCTCCTGATAGATTTAAACTGGCATTGGGACTCTCAAATATATTTACTTCAAACTCTAAAGGTTCTGAACCACAAGTGCCATTGTACCCAATGGCTTGGTAGATTCCAGACTGTGAAACTGTTATACTTGTTTGATTACTTATCTCCTGATTGTTTTGAATCCATGAATAGGTGTCAGCTTCTCCACTTATTTCAATTATAATTTCATCTCCTTGACAGTAATTAGAAAATGCTGGGTTGGTCGTACTAAGAACTGGTACAGAGACTAATTCTAAATTCACTTCTTCCGATAATGAAGAACATCCATTAGTACTTATCATAACTTGATAAACGCCTGCTGCTGAAGCAGAAAGTATTGGCAGGTTATTGTCTATGCTCATGCCATTAAATAACCACTCGTATGCATCTGCTTCAGAAACTTCAATGTCCAATAACTCACCTTCGCAAATAGAATTTTGTGGTCCAACATTTAAATTTGCTTCTGGAATGGGATTGACTGTTACTTGGATTGTTTCAGAGGTACTTTCACAATTCTCATTTGCAGCAATAACATAATAAGAACCAGTTTGTGAAATTTCTAATTCCGCACTTTCATTATCAATTATTTCATCATTGTAAAACCAAGTATAAGATTCAGCTCCAATAGCTACACTTGCGATCGTACTTTCTCCTTCACATAGTACGATGTCAGTATCAAGATTTAGATTCGCAGTTGGATATTCAGTGACTTGCAATTCAAAAGAATTGGAAGAGGATTGACAGCCATTTAAACTCAAAGAAAGACTATACATACCAGCTGCAGATACAGTAATCGTATTTGCATTAGAATCAGCTATTTGCTCTCCATTATAAAACCAACTGTACGCATCAGCAGAAGGACTTGTTTCTAAAACCATTGTTTCACCTGCACAAATGCTGTTACTGATTGCACTTATGTTTGCATCAATACCAGAAGCTGAGGAAATGATAAAAGCCTCTGAAAAAGACATGCAGTTTTGATTTGTTAGTAGGAGTGTATAGGAGCCAGTAATGCTTGTCATTAAAGTTTGATTTGTTCCAACAACTTCACCATCTAAAATCCATTCGTAACTATCTGCAACATTTTGAGAACTAAGTGTGATTTCTTCGCCACTATTTTCACAAATTGATTCTCCATTTCCTATAATTTCTGAAATTGGTAAAGGAGTGAACTCAATAAGTAATTCCTGAGAGGTAACTTCGCAAGATTCATTTGAAGCTAGAAGATAATAAGAGCCATTCGTATTCACTTCTAACACATTCGAACTTTCATCATTTATCAATACACCATTTCTATACCATTGATAATTCTCTGCACCTTCATCTACCATAATTGTATAAAATTCGCCTTCGCATAAGCTTGGGCTTTCTGTTTCTCCAAAAGCAACCGATGGAATTTCTTGCACTAGCAATTCAAATGATTCTGATAAAGTCTCACAGTCTCCAAGCACTGTATTTAAACTATAAATACCTGCTTGACTTATCTCAATTGAAGTACCTGACTCATCTAATGGACTTCCATCAAGCATCCAATTGTACTGATCTGCAATTGCAGATACTTCGAGTGTTATTGATTCTCCCACACAAATCGTTTCTTGTCCGATGTAATTAAAACTTAAATCAAGATCTTCAACTACTGTAACACTGATGTCCATGGTTTGATTGACACAATCTCCATTGCTCGCCCTAACAAAATAAAATCCAGCAGTAGAAACAACTAATTCGTTATTGGTGCCAATGATTTCTCCATCTAGAACCCATTCGTATGTTTCTGCACCAGGTGGAATGCTAAGTGTGATTTCTTCTCCGGAACATATTGTTTGTCCCAGTGCCATGTTTAGTTCTACAGAAGGAACTTGGACGACAGTAGCTATGATGTTACTCGAAGTTGTGCTACAAGAGCCATTAGAAGCGATCAGATAATATGTTCCAGCTTCATCAATGTCTAAAGAGTAAGTATCGGCAATTAAAATCCCATCCTTGTACCATTCATAGCTTTCTGCATTTACAAGCGGCTCTATCAATTGGGACCAGCCTTCACAAAATGAAATTTGACTGTCCGTTTGTAAATCAATAGAAGGTCGTAACTCTTGGCTGATGGTAATTAGATTAGATTGACCTTCACAAAGATTATTAGAAACAAATACTTGATAATTTCCAGCATCCATTATTGTGATACTACTTCCGGTCTCATTTAATAATTGCCCATCTTTGTACCAGCTATAATTTTGATAACCTTCACTTGCTTCAATAATAAATGCCTCTCCTTCGCATAGAGAAAAACCACTAGGAGAAAACAAATCTACTTCAGGATTCTGAGAATAACTTACATCTATAGTTTCTGATGTTCCAGAACAATTTCCGTCTAAGACTTCTAAATAATAATTTCCAGGAGTTGTGATATTTAAGCTTGAAGTATTTTCATTAAGTAAAACACCATCTTGATACCACAAATAATTTGTGCCAATAGTTGCACTTGATAATTGATAACTTTCTCCTTCACAAATTTCAATATTACTTGTACCTACTTCAAAAGATACATCTATAGCTCCTCTTATGCTAACAGTAATTAATTCTGAACTGCTAGTACAAAACTCATTGCTACCGACGAAGTGATAAGCCCCTGCTGTATTTACAAGTATCGGGTTCTCATTTAAATCATAAGGTTCGCCATCTTTAAACCATTGTCTCTGACCAATGCTAGAAGTCATTTCCAAACTCAATTCATCCCCTTCACATATTTCATAATTGTATTGACCGGTGTATGTTAAAGTTGGAATTTCAAGGACACTTAAATTAGAAATTGGGGTAGAGCTGTTACAATCACCATTGCTTGCAAAGACCTCATAGGTACCACTTTGATTAACTGTGATGCTGCTTCCATTTTCATTGGCTAAAACATCTGAATTGTAAAACCAAACATAACTTTCAGCTGAACCAGTCGTTGTAAATGTAAAACTATCTCCTTCACATATTTGGTTGTACTCTGCTTGATCAATGGCTACGGTTGGATTGTTTGTAACAGTTAAATTAAAAAGCTCTGATTCCGTATGACAATCCAAGTTGCTAGCAATGACATAATATTCTCCAGTTTGCTCGGCAATTAAGGTATTAGAAATACCTGATTGAATAAGCTCTCCATTCAAATACCAATCATAATTGTCTCCTCCAAAATCAACAGAGAGATTTAGGGACTCTCCTTCACAAATTGTTTGAGATCCTAGAAAATTCAAATTGGCTGTTGGATTTATGACCACTTGGATAAATATACTTTCAGAGTTAATAGTACAAGCATCTAGCTTGCCCTCGACATAATAATTACCAATTTCTGTAGCAGTATAGGAAGCAGCAGTTGCACCAGCGATTGGCATGTCATCTAGAAACCATTGATAAGCATCAGCTCCTTCTGGTACCTCTAAAGTAACTTCTCCACCTGAACAGATTACTTGCGTTTCTGTATAATTCAGACTTAAGTCAGGAGCATCAATTATAAATGGAATTAAAAATTCATCTGAATAAGCTTCACAACTTCCGTTTGAAACAATCACTTGATACACCCCAATATTATCTGCAAGAAAAGTATTTTGATTTTGATTTTGTTGGATGAAGCCATTCACTAACCAAGTGTAAGTATTATTTTGACCTGCTGGTACTTCTATTAAATGAGTCCCACCTTCACAAAGCGAAATAGGTCCAGCGAAATTTAAACTTGCATCTGGAGGAGTACCAAATCCTACTGAGACAGTTAGTGTTTTCGAATGTGGTCCTTTATAAACTTTTACGGTATAGTCTCCTTCTTGAGCAACTGTTAGATCTTTGGAAAAGCCTACTTGATTAAATCCTTTAAACCATTGGATAACATCAGCGTCAGTATCTACAGTAAGTGTTATAGAGCTGCCTTGATCTATACAAATACTGTTGGCATAATTTAAAGAAGCAGTAGGTTGAGTAACCGGTGGAATTGGTGTAAATGTAATGTCCGTTGCTTTTAATACATACAAACCCGTTTGACCATCCGTTCCTAAAATTTTTCCGGAAGGCAAATAAGGGTAGGCACCCCAAACTCCATCCCAACCGCTATAGTTGGTATTGTCTGGTTCTGTGTCATACCAAGCAACTTGCTTAACATCATTTGGATTGCTCATGTCAAAAACTTGAACACCATCATGATAGTATGATATGATAACATAGTTATCTCTTATAAACGGATTATGGGCAATAGATCTAACATCGCTAGGTCCCAATAAGGCAGAACGGAATGTTGAAAGAACATCAATATCTGTAGGGTCAGAAACGTCGACTACCTTCAAACCAGTATTTCTTGTTTCATCCGCCATGATCAAATGCTTTCCATCTTCATTCAACCAACAAGCGTGGTTGTAACCTTGTTCTGGATAGGATGCCAAGTTTCCTAATACTTTAATATTATTTGGATCTGAGAAATCATATATGTATAGACCAGCTCCACCGCAATTTGCATAACCTATATGATCTCTTACAAACATGTCGTGAATGTATCCTCCTTGAAGATTTGTTGATGTCAATAGTGTTGGTATTTCAGGATTTGTTTTTAAATCCAAAATAATTACACCTTGTCCCTGCGTATTTGTTCCAACAACATAGGCTCTTCCATGTTGCTCGTCAATAAAAATATTATGTGCAGCTGTAAAATAATCTTTGTTTTGAGTAATAAACGAAACCCCATTTTGACCTGGATTATCTCCCATAAAAAATATTGACAATCCTTCCGCTGCTTCTGTTACACCATATGCCCATTGACTATAGGTCTTCATGTCTCTCCAAGTTGAACTCATGGATCCTGGAAAACTTCCAACTAAGTCTGCTGATGCATTGCTGCTGACATCTACAAAATTATAATGCGTTCTGGTTCCTACGATCCCATACTCATTGCCATAAGAATCTACATAGCCCCAACAATCATTATAAAAAGAAGAGTTATTGTCCCAAGTATATAGTACGTTCATGTCTTTGCTGATCTGAGCAAAACTCATGACTTGTAAGAATAAAAATAGAATGGTAAATCTGATCTGCATCTGAAGCCTTTTAAGATTTGGAAATTAAAATACATGCATGAATATTGCACTCCTAAAAATAGTGATAATATATTAAGGTAGAAAGAACTTTCTTGAGTAAAAAAGTCTTGAATAATACTAATTTATCTTATGTGTCTATGAGTAGACCTATTGTGCGCTATGTGGTTTAAAAAATCCGTTCCATACGGATGAAAACCAACCATATTAAAAATATTAAAATCTATACTTACGCTATATTTATATAACCTCAAGATCCTTTTTAGTTAATTCATTTACAACAGCTCCAGTATTTAAAGTCCCGATAGGTTCAAACATCATAATATGAACTTCTTCATCAGCAACGGGTTTGTGCTCCACGCCTTTGGGAACAATAATAATTTCCCCTTGATTAATTACCTCTGTTTTATCCCTAAATTCGATTTTAAGACAGCCTTTCACTACATAAAATAACTCATCTTCTTTTTCATGGCTATGCCAAATGAAATCCCCTTTAATTTTGGCAATTTTAACATGTTGTCCATTCAGTTCCCCAATTATTTTTGGGTCCCAATAAGAGGTGATTTTGTCAAATTTGTCTTTGAAATTGATGCTTTTGTTGAACATAAGAAGCTTAATTAAAGGTTGAATTATGATGTAAAAATAAGATAAAATTATGCTAAAACCTTAATGTTTATTGGGGAGTACGTAATATTGCAATATTACTCAGATTTTTTTCCCCTCTCCCCCAAATTACTTTCTCATTCTCCGTTTAACTATTTACTAGATAATTGTCCAAAACATATATATTCGTGCTTTCGTAAAAGAAACTGGAATTAAATACCAGATCCGATTTGATCAAAAAAAAGTTTGCTTTTCCTTTATTTAAAGATTTAGCTTCCTATAACAAGGGACATTTTACTGCTGATGCCATTGCTGGTATTACAGTAGCTATTCTGCTCATTCCTCAAGGTATGGCTTATGCCTATTTGGCGGGGATGCCTCCAATATATGGTTTATATGGTGG
>CALIIW010000337.1 GCA_938018185.1 uncultured Saprospiraceae bacterium | reverse complement strand
TTCTCCTTCAGAAATTATCTTTTCCAAAGGTCAAAAATTAGAATTTGAGAAAAACTATGGTTCTGGATTTTATACATACACTTTAGATGAATGGATCTTTACAGAAGACTATACTACTGAAAAATTGACAGATCATTTTGAGACATTAGGGCTGAAAGGTTTCGCTTTGGAAGAAATGCATCTTGCAAAAATTGCTGCGGGTTCAATTCTACATTACTTAGCTACCTCAGAGCAAAATAACCTCATTCACATAAATAGCATCAGAAGGATACCCATTGATGGCTTCATGTCCTTAGATAGGTTCACCATTCGCAACCTTGAATTGGCTTATAGTCCAAATGTGAATGGTACAGCACTTATTGATATTCTCAATCAAACTGTAAGCCCAATGGGATCGCGATTGATGAAAAAATGGATCGTTCTACCTCTAAAAGAAAAAGCCAAGATTGAAGAGCGTTTGGAAGTGGTAGCATATTATATGAAACATGCAGACTTTTCAGATTTTAGTAAAGAAAAGCTTTCAAGCATCGGAGACATCGAGCGAATCATCGCCAAGGTTCCAATGTTGAAAATAAATCCGCGAGAAATTGTACAATTAAAAAATTCCTTAGAAAGCATAGCAGAATTAAAAGAAATGCTTTTAGAACAAGATCAAGCGTACCTGCAAGAAGCAAGTATAAAGCTAGATCCTTGTAATGAATTGATCGATAGAATCAAAAGCACCATAAAAGAAGAACCTCCAAATAATATTAGAAAAGGTGGTGTAGTAGCTGAGGGCGCATCGGAAGAATTAGATGAGTATAGAAACATCATTGACAATGCAAAAGAGATTTTACTAAATGTCCAAAAAAGAGAAGCAGAAGCAACAGGCATTGATAAACTAAAAATAGGTTTTAATAATGTATTTGGTTATTACTTAGAGGTCACAAACAAGTATAAAGACAAAGGCTTGGTCCCGGATACTTGGATCAGAAAACAGACATTAAGCAATTCCGAAAGATACATTACCGAAGAGTTGAAAAATCTTGAGACGAAGATCCTAGGTGCAGAAGAAAAGATCATTGGTTTAGAAGAACAAATCTTTCAAGATTTGATCGTTTACATTTCAGATTTTATTCAGCACATACAAGGTAATGCGCGTATAATCAGCAAGCTAGATGCCTTGTATGCCTTTTCAATTGTTTCTTTAAAAAATGATTATTGCAAGCCTGAACTCAATGATGGGTTAGATATTAAAATTAAAGCAGGCAGACATCCAGTAATCGAACAGAATTTGCCTTTAGGCGAAAAATTTGTAGCGAATGATGTGGAATTAAGTAATGGTCAAACACAGATCATGATGATCACCGGTCCAAACATGGCTGGTAAGTCAGCACTGTTAAGACAAGTGGCTTTGATAAGTATCATGGCGCAGATTGGTTGTTTTGTTCCAGCTAAGGAAGCACAACTAGGTATTGTAGATAAAGTATTTACAAGAGTTGGCGCCTCGGACAATATATCTTCTGGGGAAAGTACTTTCATGGTTGAAATGATTGAGACTGCCAGCATCATGAATAACATTTCTGAGCGCTCGCTTATACTTCTGGATGAGATTGGTAGAGGTACGAGTACTTATGATGGCATCTCCATTGCTTGGGCTATTGCCGAATATTTGCACACAAACAAACTTGCCAAGCCCAAAACTTTGTTTGCCACGCATTACCATGAACTGAATGAACTTGCAAATAAATTTGAACGCATTGAAAATTATAATATAGCTACCAAACAAGTCGATCAAAAGGTAATATTTCTTAGAAAGTTGGTCAAAGGAGGTAGCAATCATAGCTTCGGTATTTATGTAGCCAAACTTGCAGGTATGCCAAACGCCATCGTCGAAAGAGCGGCCCACATCCTTACGCAGATGGAAGATAAATCTATAGAGGAAAATGGGGTATCAGGCAAACAAAGGATCAGTCCTAAGATGGATCAGATACAAAATCAAAACATGCAATTAAGTATTTTTGAAACTGCGGATCCTAAAGTAAGTAAATTGAAAGAAGCATTGCTGGATCTTAATTTGAATGAGATGACACCGATAGAGTGTATGATGAAGTTGAGTGAGATGCGAAAGTTGATGGAAGAGTGAGTGATTTTTTGCCCAAGCAAAAATGGATGTCCTTATGATAATCAGAGGAGCGGAACCGAAGGGGAAATTTCAATGAAGTCTGGAGACCTCATTGGAGCGGTGGGGTTGAGGATAAATGATAATTTAAGTTATTAATCCGCGGAAGGTGCTAACTTAACTTTTAGTCCATTTATATCCTCGGTAATTCTAAGCTGACAGCCCAACCTAGAATTGTCTTCCACAAAGAAAGCTTGGTCCATCATATCTTCTTCATCGTCAGATGCTTCTGGAAGTTTATGGTCGGATAGAATATAGCAATGGCAAGTAGAGCAAAGAGCCATTCCTCCGCAAGTTCCTTCTACTGGAAGTTCATAAGCCTTGAAAACTTCCATCAGGTTCATATTCATGTCTGTAGGGGCTTCCAACTCATGTACTTTGTCGTCTCTATCAATGACGGTTATGCTAATATCACTCATTTACGGGTATTTTATTATAAAACGCTTAAAGGCTATATTTGGTTTCCATTAGTACATTAGTATATTTGACAACAAAAGTAAAATAATATGCCAAATTCAAAAATTGCAGGTATCGGTTATTATGTTCCAGAGAGGGTTGTTAGCAATGACAAGCTGACGGAATACATGGATACAACTGATGATTGGATAAAGGAGCGGACAGGAATTGAAGAAAGAAGGTATGCGGTCAAACATGAGGAAACAACTTCCAGTATGGGAGCAAAGGCCGCCAGAATAGCTATCGAGCGTGCTGGTATTAGTCCAGAAGAAGTAGATTTTATCATCTTCGCGACTTTGAGTCCAGATTATTATTTTCCAGGTTGTGGGGTTTTATTGCAAAGAGAGCTCGGTATCACAAAAACAGAGATAGGTGCTTTAGATATAAGAAATCAATGTTCAGGCTTTATCTATGGGCTTTCTATCGCGGATCAGTTTATAAAATCTGGAATGTACAAGAACATTCTCTTGGTAGGTGCAGAAATGCACTCTATGGGTTTGGATTTTTCTACAAGAGGAAGAAATGTAACAGTTATTTTTGGGGACGGGGCTGGAGCTGCCTTGATTCAAGCATCAGAAGCTGAAGGAGGTCTGTTGACGACAAAATTGCATTCCGATGGAACTTATGCGGAGAAGCTATCTTTCATGAGCCCTGGAGCACATGGTGGATTCCATCATAATAAGGCAGGGCTGGATATAGACTTTGGATGGCCAACAAAAGAAGAACCGGGAGAAATATTTGTAACACAAAAAATGAAAGATGAAGGACATCTTTACCCACACATGGAAGGGCAATTTGTCTTTAAACTGGCGGTCCAAAAATTTCCAGAAGTCATAAATGAAGCATTAACGGAAGTAGGCTTACAAGCATCAGATTTAGATATGTTTATCCCACATCAAGCGAACCTAAGGATTAGCCAATTTGTACAAAAGCGTATGGGGTTGCGAGATGATCAAGTATGGAATAACATTCAAAAATATGGTAATACTACAGCTGCTTCAATCCCAATTGCCATGGCAGAAGCTTGGGAAGCTGGCAAGATAAAAGAAGGGGACCTGGTTTGCCTAGCAGCTTTTGGTTCCGGATTTACCTGGGGCTCTGCTTTGATCCGATGGTAGGAGTTGAACATACGATTAACCGAACATTCAAGCATTCGAATAAACGAACAAAAGAACAAAAGAACAAATAAATTAACCGACAACCGACATCTAACAACCAACAACTTATTTATGAAATACGAGAATCTTCTAATTGAAGAAAGAGACAACATTACAATCCTAACAGTCAATCGTGAAAAAGCACTGAATGCGTTAAACGTTCAAACGTTTTCTGACTTGGACCATTTCTTTGGAGAAGTAGCACCTAGTTCAAAGTCAATGGGTTTTGTAGTGACGGGTGCAGGAGAGAAAGCTTTTGTTGCTGGAGCTGATATCAAGGAATTTTTCAGTTTGAAAGGAGAGGATGCGAAGTGGTTATCAAAACGAGGGCAAGACATCTTTTTCAAAATAGAGCAATTAAAGAAACCAGTCATCGCGGCTGTTAATGGATTTGCCCTCGGTGGAGGATGTGAATTGGCAATGGCCTGCCACATGCGTGTAGCCTCTGAAAAAGCAAGATTTGGTTTGCCTGAAGTTGGTTTAGGAATAATCCCGGGATATGGAGGTACTCAAAGATTGGTACAACTGATAGGAAAGAGCAAAGCTATGGAATATACCTTGACAGGTGACATGATGGATGCAACAACAGCTTTACAGCTCGGTTTGGCAAATCATGTTGTTCCACATGAAGAATGTGTCTCAAAAGCCATTGAAATCTTAAACAAGATCGCTTCAAAAGGACCTTTGGCGGTTGGTATGGTCATCAAATGCATCAATGATCATTTTGATGAAAACAAAAATGGCTTTGAATCGGAGTATACAGGTTTTGGGGAGATTGCTTTAACAGAAGATTTTATAGAAGGTGCGACTGCATTTACTGAAAAAAGAAAGGCAAACTACACCGGCAAATAATGCAAGAGCGACCAAGTAATTTTGCCATTCTTGTATTTGCTCTTGGCCAATTTGGATGGTCGCTTGCAGTTTACTCTGTTGCTAATTTATTGGTGTACTTTTATTTGCCTCCGGATGAAGAAGGTTCTGCGATTTTTCAACAATTTATAAGTCAAGAGTCAATTATCTTGGGTTTAACCTTGATAGGACTGATCACTTTTGGAGGTCGATTATTGGATGCTTTAATAGATCCTTTGATAGCAGGTTTTTCTGATAAAAGGAAGTCCAAAATGGGTAAAAGAAAGTCGTTAATGGCATTCTCAGCTGTCCCATTTGGATTGTTATCCTTGCTTGTTTTTTACCCTATTTCTGAAAGTTCTTTATCTGTAAATACGATCTTTTTAGTAGGAGCGATAAGCTGCTTTTACTTTTTCTATACCCTTTACGTGATTCCATACAACGCCTTGATCTCTGAATTGGGTCATCATCCCGATGATCGATTAAAGATCAGTACAGCAATATCTGTAACTTTTGCCCTAGGTCTGATGTTGGGGTCACAAGTTTATGTATTTCAAGCCATGCTTGAATCTAGCTATTCCTCACTTGCTGCTTTTCAAATTGTTTTGGCTTGCTTTGCTTTGTTTTCAATAATTTTGATGTTGATGCCTGTCTTTTTTTTAGATGAAAACAGGTTTGCTAAACAAGAAGAACAAACAATAGACACTTGGCATTCCTTGCGTATAGTATTCAAAGACGTCAATTTCCGATATTTTTTAATTTCCGACGCTTTCTATTGGTTGGCCTTGACCTTTATTCAGTTAGGTACGATTTATTTTATCACAGTGCTTTTTCAATATGATAAAGAATCAGCGTCTGCATTTTTGATGTTTAGTTTTTTACTCAGTATTTCAATTTATTTCTTTGTGTATAAATTGACTCCAATCATAGGGAAGAAAGAATTGTTGATTGCTGGTTTTGTAATTTTTGCTTGTACTTTTTTAATGGTTTATTTTATACCATATATTCCGATTTCATTAAATGTCATGTATTATATAATTATTGTTTTGGCAGCATTTCCATTGGCAGTATTTGGCATTTTACCAAATGTAATCATTGCAGATGCTGTAAATTATAAAGAAAAACAAACAGGAGAATCTCAAGCAGGAATGTATTTTGGTGTGAGAAATTTTTTGTCGAAAGTTGGGATTTCACTAGCGAATTTAATTTTTCCATCGCTCTTGCTATTCGGCTATACCGTCGATAATAATCAAGGAGTTCGTCTTTGTAGCCTAGCCGCTTTTGGCTTTTGCTTAATAGGAATGCTATTTTTATTAAAATATAAAGATCTCAAGTAAAAAAGATAACAACTGTTCTAAATAAATATTTATGGAAATAATTGTAAAAAAATCAATAAAAGACTTTTCTTTCATCGCTAGCAATGGGGAAACAAATATTGCGCTTTGTGCTGGGCCTAAACTCGAAGAAGGAAATACTGCTTTTCGTCCCATGCAAATGTTATTGGCATCCTTAGGTGGTTGTATGTCCATCGACATTATGATGATACTTAAAAAGCAAAGGCAGGAAGTCAATAACCTAGAAGTAAAAGTAATTGGGGATCGTGCAGAAGGTACACCTGCATATTTTAATAAAATTATAATTGAGGTACATGTTAAAGGAAAGGTGAAAGAGGAGAAATTGCAACAAGCCATTCGATTAAGTGAAGAGAAATATTGTTCCGTTTATCATTCTCTTCGATCGGATATGGATATAAAAACGAAATATTTTTTGAATTAACGATAGTGTGTGCGCTTTACGCCGCCGCCAAAACAAGAATAGGCCGCAAATTTTGCGGCCTATTCTTGTTTTGGCGGCGGCGATTACACAATGAATGAATGTAGAGACGCAATATATTGCGGCTCTACAATCATTCATTGTGTAATATTTTGCGTCTCTACATTAAATCACACCAGCCTCGGTACATTATTTTCCACCTGAAGCCAATGGCAAAAAGCCAACAGCCAATGGCATTCATATCTCCCCACGATCAATCATCTCCTTCGCCTTAAAAATCGTAACCATACTCAAAGAATCTTTAATTTCCCCACGCATTAACATTTCAAACAATTCTGTAAATGGTAATTTCTTAACAATTAGTTGTTCCGTATCTTCAGGTTCAGCTTCCTCTTGAATGAGGTCTTTTGCAACATAAGCCAAGCCAACTTCATCAGTCACTGAGTTGCTAGTGTTCATGTCAAGTATCTTTGTCCAATTTGAAGCTACAAGACCTGTTTCTTCTTTTAGTTCTCGCTTGGCAGAATCTAATGGGTCCTCACCAATTATTCCACCTCCTTCTGGAATCTCCCAACTATATTCCTCCAAGGTATAGCGATATTGTCCTACGATCCAGGTGTTGTATTCTTCATCAAGAGGCAAAATGCCAATTGCCAAATTCTTAAAATGAACAACACCGTAAATTCCTTCCCCTCCAGAGGGATTCAGGACCTCACGGTGGGTGACCTTTATCCAAGGATTGTCATAGATCTCTTTTGTCTTAAGTGTTTTCCAAGGATTTTTTTCACTCATTCTAAAACATCGATTTCAATTGTTGAATAAAGGTTCCTGGATTCATTAAATCTGCAACTATATTTTTCATAACATCCATCGGGGCGAAAAACATGACACAGGCCAAAGTGAACAACAAGCCAAATACAGCACCCCAAAGATGTGCATCATGGGCTATGTTATCTTTATTTTGATTACTCATGTATGAAGAGTAAAATAAATAAGCGATACCTGCTACAATCGCTGGCATTGGAACCACGAAGAATAGAAGAAGCATCGACCAAGGATTAAATAGTATAAATGCCATAACAACCGCTGAGGTTGCTCCAGAGGCGCCTACTGAAGCATAGTTAGGATTGTTCTTATGTTTAATAAAAGAAGGCACACAGGCGATAACAATTGCTACAAAATATAATACTAAGTAGAACAATCTTCCAGTCATAGGACCAAATGCATAATTAACAAACATACTTTCAACAGCTGTACCAAACATCCAAAGAACAAACATGTTAACCAGAAGGTGGGTATCATTTGCATGAACAAATCCATTGGTTATAAATCTAGTTCTTTCCTCCGGATGTCTAGCAACACGATAGGGGCTAAATTTTAGTTTGTCAACCAAGCTGTAATCTTGCTTGGCGAAATAGTAATGAATCGCAACATTAATGGCAATGAGTATATAAGTGATCGGTGTATCCATAATTTAAATATGATGATAAGGTTCTCTATTAATAATTGTGTATGCTCTATAAAGCTGTTCTAAAAATAAAAGTCTAATCATTTGGTGAGAAAAAGTCATTTTTGATAAGGACATCTTTTTGTTTGCTCTTTTGTAAACTTCATCCGAAAATCCGTAAGCGCCACCTATCAGAAATATTATTTTATTGGGATTTGAATTTTGGATTTGCTCGATTTGTTTTGAAAACTGTACGGAATCGAACTGTGCGCCATTTTCGTCGAGCAAAATAAGGAAATCTTTTGGATTTAGTTTCTTTAAGATGACTTGACCTTCCAAAGACTTTAATTCTGGAATGCTTTTTTTGCCACCATTTTTAATATCAGCTAGTTCAATTAGATTGAATTTACAATATCTCTTGATTCGTTTTAGATAAATTTCAATTCCTTCAGAAAGATAGGGAAATGAAGTTTTGCCAATCCACCATAGTTCAATATTCATTTAATGTATTCAATTAAAAAGCACTTAAAGAATTATTATAAAAGTTGTATTTCATCCATCAAACTATGTCTCTCTGCATATTTTTCTTTGATCATTGCCATCAGGTCATAGGCTAGATCATGTGCAGCTATTTTCTTTAGATGATGAATTAAAGAGCTGATTTTCTGCGCTGGCACTCTTCCTAAATGGTTATCAAGGTATTCAGAAACCAAATATTTGTACAGAGAATAGATCTTCTTTTTTCGTTTTGGAAGAAAATTTTGATCAAAGGATTGCAGCAACTCGAGAGAACCTAGTTTTTCAATATAATTGAAAAGTTCTTTTATTTCTTTCCTTCTAAAATGGATTTCAGCGATGGCATTTCTTTTACTTTTAGAATATGTCTGCTTTTCTAAGCCAATCATAACAGAATCATAAATTAAGTCTGCCGAATCCGGTTTGGCATCCACCATTTCATCGATGTATCTAAAATCAAAGGATTCTAAAAATCTCAGAATACCATAATGTTGAAAATCTTTAGGTTTGTTCAAATTTCGAGAAGCTTCAAATAAAAGATTGTGTATGAAAGAGCGGTCTTCATGTTTTTCTAACTTACTCAAACTTGCTTTTCCTATTTGTTCAATTTTTGGCCAATCGTTTTGCTTTTTTGCTTCTTCAACCGCAATATATAAGATAGATGGATTAGAAAGATTCTCATCAATTAAGGCCTGCGCCTCTTTCGACTTTCCTTCTTTTTCTAATAGGTTTATTTTTAAAACCAAAACATTTACCCTGTTCTTTTTGCTCAGTGGAATATCTTGTTGCCATTCTTCTAGAAGCTCATAGATTATATCCGTTTCACTAATATCTATTGCTAATTTTTGTAAAACATTGAAGTACTCCGCTTCAAGGTTGTTTTCAAAAATAGACCAAAGGGGAAGTTCCTGACTGATGAATTCAAAGATGTTACGTTTAAATGCTGGACTAATATCTTGTAAGAGAATCTGATTTAAAAGCTCAAACGCTTTATAATAAATGTCATTGAGATAAGATTCATCATCATATTTAATACTCGGAGGAATCTTAAAAAGAATAGCACTTAAAATAGGGTATGCTTCTGTATATCGTTTTAAGGCAATTTGATCTTCTGATTGACTAAGGAGCTCTTGGCAAACAATTTCAATTTGTTTGACACCTCTCTTGTTTATGATTCCATTTTTAGACTTGTGCATGCTCAATGCAGAACTTAGAATCTGGTCGTAACGATCTGAATCTTCATTTCCAGGAACTAGAGAGGCAAATTTGGTTTTTAAATCAAGGGCAAAATTTCTATGCTTTTTGGCATACTCTTTTACAAAGAGTAATAGGCTATCTGGTGGAACACTTTTAAGTATTTGAGCTGTACTCAACTTATGCTTCGTTTCTTTTTTTTGCTGTACGACCTCTTCTTGAATAGAATCAATTTTATGCCTTAGCATTAACAAAGTGGCTACTACGTGCGTGCAAGTTTTGTTTTTCCTAAAGGGAATACAATCACAGCTGAAATTATTAACCTTTCCGTTTACTAATTTGATTTCTGTTTCATACTCTTGATCAGTAAGTAGCATTCCAGACCACAAGTTTCGCTCTATTTTGGTTAAAGACAAAAAAGCTTTCTGGGCCAAAAGTGCTTCGGCTTGCTCCAGTTGATGGTTATCCAAGTGTAATTCTAAATATTTTAACGGAAAACTCATATATTTCTTTAACTACGTAATTTAAACAGCTAGGTTAATGGTGTAATGGAAACAATAAAACATTAAAATTTGCATTTATAGCATAGAAAATTTACATAAACGAGTAAAGTTAACGATTTTGCGACCAATTAGAGAATAAATGACGAAAGGCCCTATATTGAATTTTAAATTCTAAATAAAAACAAAAATTGAAGAAATTTATCTTAATTCGACATGCTAAGTCTAGCTGGTCTGAATCCTCATTAAAGGATATTGATAGACCTCTAAATGATAGAGGTATCAGAGATGCCCCTTTAATGGCACAAAAGCTATTCGATTTGCTAGGTAAGGTTGATAGAATTGTATCAAGTCCTGCCAATAGAGCAATGTCTACAGCTTTAGTCTTTGCAAATGCTTTTAATGTCAAAGAAGAAGATGTTGATATAAAAGAGGCGCTCTATCATGCTTTTCCGGAAGAAGTAATGAAGGTTATCCACGGATTAGATAATGAATTGGAAAGCGTAATTATTTTTGGACACAATCCAACTTTCACCACCCTTGTTGATTCTTTTAGTAAGGATTACATTGATAATATGCCAACTTGCGGGATAGCCATCATGGAGTCGAAAGTTGAAAACTGGAAGGAAGTTGATAGCTCTAATACAGAATTGGTATCCTTCTTATTTCCAAAAATGCTTTAAAATGCCTAATACTTATTGTTTTACTGTTTATTTTTTTTGTTTATTTCTCTTTTGCTGTACTGAAGAGAAGCAACAATACTCCATAGCAGATGAACAATTTATTGATATTCTAGTTGATGTGCATTTAGCTGAAGCGGCTCTTCAAAACTATTATGGTGATGAAAAGGACAGTCTGACAGAAGTACTTTATGAAAACTTGTTTGAGCTAAATAATATTGACAGCTTTGAGTTTAGAACTAATTTAAAAAAATTGAAAAGGGATCCCAAAAAGCTTCAGGCTATTTACACTTTAGTTGTAGAAGAGTTGAGTGTGAAAGAATCAGGATCGGTGTCTAAGAAAGAGCCCAAAAAAAAGTAAAGTCTCTATCTCTAGAAACTTTACTTACTTATGAGAGAATAATTAAAAGGCTACGGCAAATATAGGCTATTTAAATTGCTATTATCAACTGACTTTATTTAACGTTCTTGTTATGTTTATTAATGGATCACTTAAATGATTTATCGTAAAACTCTAAACTGATTTTATGGAGCCAAATAAAACGCGCTTATTAATTGTTGATGATGAACCTGACATATTAGAGTTTATCAAATATAACCTTGTAAAGGCTGGCTTTCAAGTATTTGTTGCTCATGATGGGCAACAAGCTATTTCTATGGCAAAAGAACATAAACCTCATTTAATCCTTTTAGATATTATGATGCCTAATATGGATGGTGTTGCCGTATGTGAACATCTTAGGGCTAGGTCCGAGTTTGATAATACACTTATCGCTTTTTTGACGGCAAGAAATGAGGATTATTCACAAATTGCGGCTCTGGACATTGGAGGTGATGATTACATTGCTAAACCAATTAAACCTAGAGTACTTGTTAGCAGAATAAATGCCTTACTTAGGCGATCAAAAAATAGAGAAGCTGTTCAAGGGAATGAAATAATTAAATATGGCAATTTGAGAATTGACAAAGAAATGATTACTGTACACAAAGAAGATGAATTAATTTCCTTTGCTAAAAAGGAGTTTGAACTTTTGTGTTTGCTCATTTCGAAACCAGGAAAAGTATATAAAAGAGAGGAGATTTATAATAAGATTTGGGGAGAAGGTGTTATCGTTGGCACAAGAACTATAGATGTTCACATCCGTAAAATACGAGAAAAACTTGGGGACGAATACATCAAAACTATTAAAGGAATAGGATACAAATTTGAATTCTAATGTTGCAATATCCAACGCCAAATAAAATTGCTTTTCTTACCGCTTTAATCCAAACGATTTTTATTGGAGCAGTGAGTGGCCTTGCCATTTATTACCAAAAATTAAACCTTAATGTTTTACTTTTAATTGGTCTGTTAGTCGTTTTTTTAGCCATAAGCTATTATGTTTTTAACTCTCTAATAAATTCCTTTATTTATAAAAGGATTAAAGTCATTTATAAGAATATCAATAATTCAAAGCATAAAGACAACTCCATGGAGGAGGCGGCTTACCAACAGGTTGGAGCTTTGGATAATGCTGAAAAAGATGTTGCCAAGTGGGTAGATGATCAAAACAATGAAATAAGGAACTTGAAAAGTTTAGAAACGTATAGAAGAGAGTTTTTGGGGAACATTTCTCATGAATTGAAAACACCAATATTCAACATACAAGGCTACATTCATACCTTGCTTGATGGAGGCATTTTTGATGAGAATATAAATATAGATTACCTAAAAAAAGCAGCTAATAATACAGAGCGATTGCAAGTTATCATAGAAGATTTAGATGCTATTTCTAAATTAGAAACGGGTGAACTTGTATTGGAAAAACAAAGGTTTGATATTAAAAAGTTGGTCCTTGAA
The DNA here is from genome assembly GCA_938018185.1 of uncultured Saprospiraceae bacterium. Classification (GTDB taxonomy): domain Bacteria; phylum Bacteroidota; class Bacteroidia; order Chitinophagales; family Saprospiraceae; genus JALZVN01. The sequence goes on along the minus strand of CALIIW010000337.1, from coordinate 13,172 downwards.
GTTTATGAGGAATTATCTTTGATGGCTAAGAAAAATAACATGAATTTGGCTTTTAGGCCTGGGGCTTCAAATAGCCATATGGTTGTTGCAGATAAAAAAGGAATAAGACAAGTACTCAACAACTTAATTACTAATGCCATCAAGTACTCTAAAGAAGAGGGAGAAGTACTGACTAGTTTTTATGATATGGATGAAAATTTATTGGTAGAAGTTGCTGACAATGGAATTGGTATTCCTTCCGGTCATCTGAAACATCTTTTTGATAGATTCTATAGAGTAGATAAACATCGCTCTAGGACTGTTGGAGGCTCAGGTCTTGGACTTTCTATAGTGAAACACATTATGGAAGCACACAATCAAAAAATCCATGTGAGAAGTACAGAAAATATTGGATCTACTTTTAGTTTTACCTTAGATAAAGATTAAGAATTTGTTTTATCCTCTGTGACATCAACTGATTTAACAAATTGCTTAACTTGTTCGTCAGAATATTTTATTTCGTCCAATATAGATTTAATGGAGTCTCTTACCTGAAAATATTCAGGTAATTCTGATGCAGGCATTGGATCTGGAGGAGGTAAGTTTTCCTTTAGATGATTAACTTGTTTGCCATTTTTCCAAAACCTAAAACATACATGATTTCCTGTTGCCATTCCAGTTTTGCCAACATAACCAATGATATCACCTTGCTTCACAGTCGATCCCTTTTTGATCTTTTTGTTGAATCTGGACATGTGAAGATATTGGGTAGAATAGGTCTCATCATGCTTAAGTTTTATATAGTACCCATTATTTCTTGTATGGCCTCTTTTACTTACTACTCCATTTGCAACTGCTAAAATAGGAGTGCCATGTGCAGCAGCATAATCAGTTCCAAAATGATTTTTCATTCTGTTCAAAATTGGATGTCTTCTTCTTCCAAATTTAGAAGAAATTCTGCCACCAAATTTTATAGGTGATTTTAAGAAGGCTTTTTTCATTGGTTGCCCTTTTAAATCGAAAAAGCCTTTGTGCTTCTCATTTTCATAATAAACTGCATAGTAATCGTTGAGTTCATTTTGAAAAACAGCGCCTATCAAATTTCCATATCCTACAAATTCACCTTCTATATAATCTTCTTCATAGATCAATTTAAATTTATCACCTTTTTGCAAATGGTGAAAATCAACGGACCATTCAAAGGCATCTTCCATTCGATCAATTAAATCATATCGCATACCACCATCTTTCATCGCAAACCAAAGATTATCTTTGATTATCCCTGAAGATTGATTTACTTTTTTAGTTATTTCTCTCTCTACCAATCGGGTTTGATCTGGATTCTTTAAATCATAGATCACATACTTATAAACCGATGGCTCATAAATGAAGAAATCTGGCGTGTCCGAACCATCCTTTTTAACAATGGTATAGGCTTTATTTGGTCTGAGTTGTTTTACAGACCAAACTTCTTCTGAAACTTCTGCGATATTATGAATGGTTTGGTAAGAAACATTGTGAGGTAACAAGATATCTGCAAGAAATTGATTCTCTTGTATTTCAGCTTGCACTAAATGAAAAGTATCTAATAGTAGCTCGTAATCCTGTTGGGGTTCGAAAAAGGAGAAGGCACTAAGTTCTTCTTCTTGATCAGGGCCACCTATCGCAGCTGTTGCTTGTTTCAGATTGGTAAAAGAATTTGCGAAAGCAAATCCAAAAATTCCAATGCTTAGAAAAGTAATTATTTTAATAGTGTTTATTTTCGGCACCCTCATTCTTTATCCATGTAAAATATATACAAATATTATAACATTGTACGTAATATGTAAGTATTAAACCACAAAATAACTTGTGAAAGGCATTAATCCTAATTGGATTGAAAAAATTATACCAAGGACTACCTTTTTAGCACTATATCTACTCTTCTACTTTTTTGTTTTGATTCATCTGAACCATCTGTGCTAATAGAGCCTTTTCCAAGTGCTTTAATGTTTTGGGTAATTTCTTTATCGGAAAACTGAGCCAAATAGTCTACCACTGTCTGTGCGCGATCTTTAGAAAGCTTTTGATTGTAGGCCTCATCTCCAACAGAATCAGCAAAACCTGTTACTGTTATGGTCCAATCATCATAAGTATTCATTAATTCTGCTAAATCTTTCAGTTTTTTAGAATTTTTTTCATCAATACTGAATGAATTTGACTCAAAATAAATTTGGACAACTGTTTTCGTATGTCTTTTTTCGCCTTTAAAAGGCTCTGGTTCCTTCTTTTTATTTAATGCTAGCTTGATGTTTTGAATTTGATTTCCAGCTATACTTTCCAAGTAAAAAGCTTCTACATAAAATTCATATCCTTCCTTATTTACTCTAAAAGAGTATGCCTTATCTCCTGCCAAACACAATTGTACATTACCATTGTTGTCAGTTGTATAGTTTTCTCTAAGCTTGTCAACACCTACAGTTATTGTACCTATTATAACTTCATCAGTCTCTTTATCTCTAAGATTTAATGCAACTGGTAAAACCTCGACAGGTTTATAAATATCTGGCAAGTCCGCTTCATAAATATCTAAACCACCTTTTCCTCCAGGTCTAGCTGAGGAGAAAAATATTTTTTCCGCATCATCACTTATGTACAGACCTAGTTCTTTGGAAGGAGAGTTTATTGGATATCCCAAGTTCAATGGTTTTTGCCAGTTTCCATTTTTCTTAAAGCAGACAAAAAAATCACCTTCTCCTTGTCCAGGATGATGGTTTGATGTGAAGTATAAAGCCTTCCCGTCTTTTGCAATAAAAGGTGCTTCTTCATCTCCTTTTGTGTTTATTATATCCCCTAAATTTTCCGCAGCAGCCCATGAGCCGTCATTTGCTCTTTGGCTTACCCAAATATCAGAGCCTCCTAAGCCTCCTTCACGACTACTAGCAAAGTACATGGTCTGTCCATCACAACTTACTGCTGGTTGGGAGTCCCAAAAAGGTGAATTCAAATCTCCAGTAAGTTCAATTTCTTTATTTAATTGCCCGTCGATGAATTCGCTTTCAAAGATATCGCAATTGACAATTTCGTTATGTCTAGAACAACCGGCATAATAAACTTTGTAGTTATGTGGTTCAAACTTAGCCATTCCCTCATTCTTAGAGGTGTTGATATTTATCGCCCCTTGATTTTCATTTCCCCAGCCTTCTGGAGTTTTTTTAGATAGATAAATATCTTCTTGATCACCATTTTTATTTCTCGTAAACAATAAAAAATCCCCATCGTTGCTTAAAGATGGTAAATATTCATTGTTCGGAGAATTAATTTTATCCAGAGGCAAAATAGTTACAGACGCATTGGTGCTAGTGTCTAATTCACTGATGAAACTGATGTTCTTCTTCTTGACTTCAATCATTTCATCATAGGATAATTCAAGGGCAGATTCTTTCTTGACATTTGCATAGTTTTTATCTTTCATTTCTGAAAAAATGCCTAGATAATAATTGGCTTTATCCAGGTTTCCTGTTTTTAGAAAAGAATCTCCACATTCATAAAATGCTGCTCTGGACAGTTTTTTGTCCAATTCAAAAGATTGCTCCAAAGTCTTGGCAGCTTGTTCGAAATCATTCATCTCATAATACACTTTACCTAGTAATCGATAAGCAACGGCAAAATCCTTTTTAATCTTAATGGTATGTTTTAGTTGTTTGATTGCTTTTTTAAATTCATTAACAGATATTAATTCTTGAGCAACTTGGAGGGATTCCTTTGCATTATTTGTCGTAATCACCTCACTCTGTTGAGCGCTCAACAAGGTATATCCTGAAAAGTATATGGTCAGGCAAATGAAGCTAATTATTGTTTTTAATGAATTCCTTATCATGGTATTATCCTCTTTCTTGTTATTGAAAAAGTAATTAGTAAATGTTTAGTCTTGGTTTTTTTTTAGAAAATGAAAGGCTAAGAGAATGTAAATTAAAATTTCTAGTCTGTCTTTTTATGAATCTGTAAACACCAAATGTGCCAAATTGCTATACAAATATACTAATGTATTCTTGTTTTTTTTGTCCAAAATTTGCACCATTTACTGTTAAGAAAAAATTAAAATGTAAGCAGACTGTTTTGTAAGATATTTAATCTAAAACAATGATTTTTAACCTGTTTAAGCAGGTTTTAAAGGGGGAGCTTAGATAGGCTATTTATTCGAAACTGTCTTTTTTAACGGTTTAAGAGATCAGTTCATCACCGTTATTGGATTGTCTTTTCCTTTAAAATTCATTTTTAAACTATAACCTTTTTGTAAAATTGGGCTTAGCAGCATCTCTATTATTTCTTTGGCTTTGATTTTCGAATTATTAAAAGCTTGACTACCATCTAGGTCTTTTTTAAATTCTGATCTCAGTAAATTAAAGTTTTTATTAAAATCGTCTACCTTCAATTCTCGCATCCATCCAATATCTAATTTATCTATTCGAGGATATACCTCATGGGATAAAATCGTTGGTTGTGGCAAGGTTACGAGCAGTTCTTTCTTTTGAGAATCTAAGCTGATTTCAAAAAAATCATCCAGCTTAAAACCCACTTTTAAAATACTGATTGCAATAATTTCTAAATCTGTTTTTGAAACATCATAGCCCAGTACTTTTGTACTTAGTGATTTCGACAAACCTTTTTTATCTCTGATTTCTACAGTGCCTAGTTCTGCCATCGTCTTTTCGATCTTTTCACTTAGCATTCCTTTGGATCTCATAAAATCTGTAATAGCAGATTTTTCTTTTAGTCTACTAATCATTGGGTTTATTGCCTCATCTACAGCAATTCCACAAGGAGACAAAACCTCTTTTCCTTTCAATTGTATCATGCCTCCTTTGGTTTTGATTATTGAAGTCAAAACCTGATTGATTATAAAGCAAGTATATTTTGAAGAAACTTCTTTAAAGGCATCCACAGCAGAAGTACCTGTGGCTTGATACCAGTCCTGATAAAACTTAGAAGAAGGATCACTTGTATTAATGAAATCTTGGTAATACAAGTTTTTTAGATAAGCATGGTGTTCATTATATTTATCTCGGGCAGTTACGACTAAGGAATCAGGAAAGCCCATTCTCTTAGATACATGGTTCAGTAAACTCATGTTGTAATCATAAATGAAATTATTAAACTCCTTTTGATGACTTTTTGGGTTAGAAAGAATTTTCAAAGTATAGTCATCATCAAAAGAGTACTTAAAATCTGCCGGCTGATAAGTAAGTTGATAATCCTTTGCTTTTGTAATTCCAGTTATTCCTTTAAATGATTTTATCTTTCCATCTCCAGTTATAAGATTAAAGCCCAAAAATATGATACATCCTGTAATTAATAAGGTAATCAATGATTTGAAAAAAGAAGGTTGATCGTTATAATCGTCGTGATTTCTATTTCTGCCAAACATAATTCAGAATACTTTATAATTCTAGACGCAAGTTAATCAATAACAGTCACTAATGTATGATTTGATTTGGTAAGATGTACCCTAAAATGAAGGCTTTTATGTTAAAATGATCCTCATACCTGTGTTTACTTTGCTTTTAAGACTTTGCGAGCATTTCTATACATCCTTACAGCAAATTAAACCGCACCACATCACAAATTTATTTCCTACATTAGCAAGACAGATTAATACCAATGCTAAATCCTCATAAGACTTTAAATTGTGCTGGCAACTTGCTTAGTTTAGAAGAGCCGATCGTGATGGGAATTTTGAATCTGACAGCTGATTCATTCTTCGATGGAGGTCAGTATTTAGCCATTCCACAAGCTTTAAAGCAGGTAGAAAAAATGCTTGATGAAGGCGCTTCCATCATTGATATTGGAGCAATGTCATCAAGGCCTGGGGCTAAACTTAGTGAACCAAAAGATGAATTGGATAAACTTATTCCATTGATAATGCAAATTCACAAGCAATTTCCACAAGCAATTCTTTCAATAGATACTATTCATTCTTCCGTTGCGGATGAAATGATAAAATCAGGTGCCCACATCATCAATGACATATCTGGAGGTAACTTTGATAAACAAATGCTTCATACTGTTTGCAATCACAAAAATATACCTTTCATATTGATGCACATGCAAGGTTTGCCACACAGCATGCAGCAAAATCCGCAGTATGAAAATGTAGCTTTAGATATCCTAGATTACTTCATTCAGAAAACCGTCAAACTCGTTGAAATGGGTTTCAAGGATGTGATCATTGATCCAGGATTTGGCTTTGGAAAAACACTCGACCAGAATTATAAACTCTTAAAGTCCTTGCATGTATTTAAAATGTTGGATTGGCCGATTTTAGTTGGGATATCGAGAAAATCCATGTTATATAAGCTTCTAGCTATTGATGCCGAGGAAGCCTTGCCTGCTACCGCAATGGTCAATCTGTATGCCTTGCAGCAAGGTGCAAAGATTCTTAGAGTACACGATGTGAAAGAGGCCGCGCAGGGTATCAAAATTTGGGAAAAAATCAATCAATCTTAATATGAAAAATCAATACCTCCTTTTAGTTTTTGTTTTAGGTCTCATCCAGTCTTTTGCTTATTCGCAAGAAACGGAATCTACCATCTATTTGCATTGTGGTAGCTTGATTGATTCAAAATCAAAAAAAGTAAAAAGCGAACAAACAATTATTGTAGAAGGGAAGCTCATTAAAGAAATTGTTTCTGGGTACAAAATTGCTGAAGGTTACGCCATCGAAGTTATTGATTTAAAAGACAAAACAGTGATGCCTGGTTTGATGGACATGCACGTTCATATAGAACACCAATCCTCAAAGAAAAGGTATGAAGAAGGTTTTCGTTTGAATGAGGCAGATGTTGCTTTGAAGGCAACTGGGTATTGTACAAAAACATTGATGGCTGGTTTTACAACAGTAAGAGATCTAGGAGGAACGGGTGTCAATGTCTCACTTGGAAACGCTATAGCTAAAGGCCATATCATTGGACCAAGAATATATACAGCAGAAAAGTCGATTGCTACAACTGGTGGTCATGCAGATCCAACCAATGGGTTAAGAAAAGACCTCAAAGGAGATCCTGGACCAGCTGAAGGGGTCATTAATAGCCCAGAAGATGCTAGAAAAGCGGTGAGGCAACGTTATAAAAATGGGGCGGATTGTATCAAAATCACAGCCACAGGAGGCGTACTTTCAGTTGCCAAAGATGGATCGGGACCCCAGTTTTCCCAAGAAGAAGTCAATGCCATTGTCGAGGCGGCAAATGAATACGGATTTACAACCGCCGCTCATGCCCATGGCGCAGAAGGAATGAAACGTGCGGTGCTAGCAGGAATCACTTCTATTGAACATGGAACAAAGATGACAGAAGAGGTCATGGACTTGATGATTAAAAAAGGAACATACTATGTACCGACCATCACTGCAGGCAAATTTGTAGCTGAAAAAGCCGCAATCCCTGGTTTTTATCCAGATGTAGTGGTTCCAAAAGCTTTAGAAATCGGACCTATGATTCAAAATACTTTCGGAAAGGCCTACAAAAGAGGCGTTAAAATTGCCTTTGGAACCGACTCTGGTGTAAGCTTTCATGGAGACAATGCGAAGGAATTTATTTACATGCATGAAGCCGGAATGCCGGTTATAGAAGCGATTATATCCGCGACAAGAACTACTGCCGAATTACTAAGAATTGAAGATAAATTGGGCACCATTGAAGCTGGAAAGATTGCGGATATTATTGCTGTGGATGGCGATCCGATACAAAACGTGAAAGTGATGTTGGATGTGAAATTTGTGATGAAAGAAGGAGTGGTGTATAAGCGTTAAAATGGTGATGGGAAATGCATAAATAAATTTCTTTGCATAATAAAAGTTGCAACTACCTCTGCATCTCAGGTTCAAAGCGATAAGTAAAATGTTTAATGTCAATTCAATTGTATATTGAAATTCAATAAATATTTATGCCTTGCTAAATTTTCTAATTACTACGATTTCAAGGTTGATAATTTTGAGAAAAATAAATGCGAATTATTGTAATTATTTTTTCAAGAAGCACTTTTTTTGAGTTTAGTGATGATGAAGTCTCTGGCTACAAAGATGCTAAATGCATTACTACTCTATCTTAACAACTTTCCTGCTTGTCATATTCCCATCTTGATCTACTAAATTTAAAAAGTAAACCCCATTTGAAAAATCACTTAAATCAATAGTCATTTCTCTTTCATCAATGTTCAAACTCATAATAAGAGTTCCATTTATGTGAAATAAATTCCCCTTAACAGGAAAGGCTAATTCTGAAATAGCTAACTTTAATTCCCCTAAAGTTGGGTTAGGACTTACCTTGATAATACCCTTGTCATTGTCAACTGAAAAAGTGTTTGTAATGGTCCGATCACATACTGCATCCTCATTAAAATTATAATTAGGGTAATAAGGCATAATCCCTGATTCTCTTTTAATAGAAACTCTTAAATCTTGCTGTCTAAAATCACAATCCGCCTTTGGCATATCTGGTTTATGAATTACGTGAAAGACATCACTCATGTATGGAGCGGATATATAAATTTTACAATCTGGCCCACGCAAAGCATAAGCAAATTTTCGGTCTTGCTCTTCTCCTAATGTAGAGTCAGAATTTGCAATTTTAAACAATTCATCGGTTTTCATATTGACCTGATATAATTCTTTAGCACTTCCAAAGTATCCATACTCCCCGGATGGTGAAATAGAAACGAATCCATTTATACCTTGTTGGTCTCCTTGTATTGGTTCATAAAATCTAAATCTAGAAAAAGTACCATTCCGATTATCGAAGTCGTACATGCTTAAACCTCCATAAGTGCTAAAACAAATATACTGACTTCCATCTGGTGAAAAAACACAATGACCTGTTCCAAAAGTATTTGTCTCTATAGATTGAATACCAACAAATCTTGGTCCATTTTCATCAACTGCTGACAAAAAGATTTCATTATCATTACTCATGTTGACTATGTGCCAATCTTTGCCATTTTCATGCATACTTGCAGTTAACACTCTTGCCTCCGAAGATAGATCATCAAAGATTTTTATATTTTTCATGGTAACCCTACCTGCACCATCATTTAAATTCATATCAATGTAAGCGTAATTTAAATCTCTAAAAATAGGAGGTTGATCATACTGGTATCTATAGAAAAGATAATATCCATTATTATTATATAAATCTGGAAGAATGAGTAAATTCTTATAAGCTGAAGGTGTTAAAACCGTTTCACACCGATCATGCACCGAAGAAGGAATTAGGTCATCTCCATTCTCTATTATTTCATGATCTTTAGACCGAATATCACATCCATTGGTATAGAATAATAACTCGCCAGTATCCGGATCACTGATACAAGCCGCTCCCACATATAAACCATAAGGAGAATTAAATTTATAAGACTCCCTAGTTCCATCTCCAAAGTGAAATCGTATTCCTGATGTTGGAAATAGTGGATGTTTCGCTTCTCCAAACAACCAATTATAGTCATACTTATATTGAGCACTTGCGTCCAAAGAACATAATAAAAGGCTTAAGATAATTAAGATGTTTTTCATGATATTTTCACTTATGTTTGGTCTTGTTATGAATCTAAGATACACGATTGAGAATAAATAAATGTTCAAAATAAGTGTAATAATCAGTTTTCAGGATCTGCAATAAGCTTTATTAAGAAAATAATTTCTTTGGGCCTGGGATATTTACTACAATAAAAACGATCAATACTACCAAGGCATGCCTGCTCTACCTGTATTAAAGAATATGTATTTGCGTTCATTTTGGTTGCACTCTTTTTAATTAAAAAAAGCAATACCTTGCAATTAAAATCAGACATTGCCCATTATAAAATCATCTTCCTTTAAAGTCCATTTCCCTTTCAAAAGTGCCCACCTGCATACCATTTACCCCAATCTTTTTCGAAGACATAAAGTGGTATTTTCTCGTGAAAGATTTCTTACTCCGGACGACGACTTTTTTGATATTGACTGGATAAAAAATGATTCCGAGTCACTATTGATTTTGCTGCATGGCCTTGAAGGAAGCAGTAATGCACAATATATTAAAGGGATGGCAAAAGCAGGAGTTAAAGAAGATTTTGATATTGCAGTTCTTAATTTCCGAGGTTGTTCTGGAACACCAAACAAGACGCTCCGAACCTACCATAGTGGCGAAACAGAAGATCTTGGTTTGTTAGTTTCTCATATTTTAGATAAAAGTTCTTACAAAAGAATCCATCTGGTAGGCTTTAGTTTGGGGGCAAATGTTGTTTTAAAATATATAGGAGAGCAATCAGAAAATATGGATCATAGAGTCAAATCAGCGGTTGCCATATCAGTGCCTTGTGAGCTGGGAGATTGTAGTCTTGAGATAGCAAAAGCGAAAAACTGGATCTATTGTCAGCATTTTTTGATTCATCTTAAACGGAAAGTAAAATTAAAGCGGCATATCACCAAAGGCATCATTGATTATAAAAAAGTGATGAAAACCTTTAATTTTCGCGATTTCGATGAATTATATACCGCACCAATTCATGGTTTTGAATCGGCGGAAGACTATTGGTACAAATCTTCTGCAAACAGGAACCTGGATAAAATCCGAATTCCAACATTGATTTTGAATGCTTTAGACGATACTTTCTTGCCTGATTCCAGTTATCCTTTTGAAATTGCACTTAGTAGCCCTCACATTTATCTCGAAACTCCCAAATTTGGGGGACATGTCGGCTTTTCTTCCTTGCCAATAAATGGAACAAATTGGGCAGAATTCCGAACAACAGAGTTCCTGAACGCTCATTAGAAAGTGGAAAGATCATTTTAAAGAAAGCACATTATTTAAATTAATGTTAATCAGTGGTTTCTTTATAGTATTTATCTAATTTTGTATGTTTTATAAACAGGACTAGGCTTTAGAATTTTAAATGCAAGAAGAGGTACAAATGAAGGAAGATGCTCCTAAACCTAAGAAGGGTTTTTGGAGATTATTTGGGAGATTTATGATTGGTTTCATTGTTCTGCTTCTTTTGCTATGCATTTGTCTGAGTTGCATTGTTCAAAACAAAAAATTTCAAAATTGGGCAATAGATAAAGTTACTGACTCACTCTCTGAAAGATTAGATACCAAAGTGAGTCTTGATTCCATAGGCATCGAATTTTTTGACAATCTTACCTTTGAGAATTTTTATGTGGAAGGCTATGACTATGATACGCTGCTTTCTGTAAAGCAACTCAATATTGACTTTGATTTGTCACTTAAGAAAATATGGGAAAGAGATTTTACTATCAATGAAATTTATTTAAATGATGGCCTTGTTAAATTAAAAAGAGATTCCTCTGATTATTTTAATAACATCCAATTGTTTCTTAAGCGGCTTGAAGATAGTAATGCAAATAATTCCGATAAGGATAGCTTAAAAAGAGTTTCTAAACCCATTCATCTAGATCTGCAATACTTGTCATTAAAAAATGTGAACTTCATTCAGGAAGATGGATTGAGAGGTCAAGACATGCATGCCAAAGTTTTAGATGGGAAAATATTTATAGATGATTTTAATATAAGTGAAAATTTATTCAATATTTCTGCAATCGCCATTGATGGCTTCGATTTAGATATTGATGAATTTGATAGAAATGATGAAAAATTCAATCGACTTTGGGATGAGGATTTTATGAATGATTTGAATGGGGTAACACAAGAAGTACAAGAGGGAGAAACAGCTGGCTTAACAAATCCACTTGTCGTCACCGCTCAATCAATCAGTTTAATTAATGGTAATTTTAAATTGAATAATACCAGACATTTCGCTGAACGTAGAATGCCGAAGCATGTAATGGATTACAAGCATGTTGATGTTTCTGACATTAGTACACAGATCAATAATTTTAGTTTCACCCCTTGTGAGTTTACCGGACAACTAGAAAGTTTTTCTTGCCAAGAAGATTCAGGTTTGACTTTTGAAAGTGCTTATTGCAATGACTTCATAGTGACAGATACGAAAGTTGCTTTAAATGGGATGCAGATTAAAACCCCTCATAGTACATTTGGAGATACCATAGTTTTGAAATACAGAGAGTTTTTGGATTGGCCTGATTTTCAAGATAAGGTGAGAATGGACATTCGACTTAACAACTCTGTGATTGGAATGAAGGACATAGTTTTTTTCGCAGGTATGCTTGAAAACAATCCTTTCGTTGTAAAAAATATTGAGGAAAACCTTTACATAGATGGAAGGATCGTTGGGAAGGTAAATTCTTTGGGTGCTAGAGATTTAAGCATGAGACTTGGTGACAATCTGGTGTTTAAAGGTTCTTTAAGATCAAATAACATTACAATAAAAGATGAGGAATTTTTCGATTTAAAAATTGATTATCTGACTTCTGATATTTTTACTTTAAGAGAACTTATACCGGGATTTAATCCACCAAAGCAGTTTAATTCATTTGGCAACTTAGATTTTAGTGGAACCTTCTTCGGCTTCCTTCATGACTTTACTGCCAAAGGTCAATTGAATTCTAATTTGGGACAGATCAATTCAGATATGAAATTGGTGCTCCTTGATAATAAGCAAGATGCAAAATATTCAGGAAATATTTCATTTACAGATTTTGACCTCGGCACCTGGGCGGATGATCCAAAGCTTGGAAAGATTACACTCTCAGCTAATGTAGCAGAAGGTAGAGGAACTAATAGAGAAAATGCGTCGGCCAAATTAAAAGCTGTTGTTGAAACATTCACTTACCAAGATTATGTTTACAATAATATAAACTTCAATGGAGAATTAAATCGAAATAGATTGAATGGATCTTTAGACATAAAAGATGATAACATCGATCTTGATTTCGATGGAGATATCAATTTCGAGCAGATAGCTAAGGGTTACAATTTTAGATCGAAGATCAATAAATTAGATCTGCGTGCTTTAAATTTAAGCAAAAAAGATATTGCCCTTTCCGGGAATTTTGACTTATCTATTATTGGAAATAGTATTGCCGATATCAAAGGAAAGGCTTCTGTGCTTGACATCGAATTGGTTTTGGATGATTCCATAACTTATCAAATGGATACAGTTAATCTTATTAGTAAAAACATAGGAGATAAAAAGTACTTTGATCTAAAATCAGATTTATTCGATGCAACTTTACTTGGTGATTTTGTATTAGACAAATTTCCTTTTGCTATCCAAGATTATCTAATTGGAAAATTTCCAGCCTA
>CALIIW010000336.1 GCA_938018185.1 uncultured Saprospiraceae bacterium | reverse complement strand
AATTAAAATTTGAAGGGGATTTTAGATTTAGAATCGAACATGATTGGGATTCCAGAAATTCGAATGGGGATTATTTGGATGACAGGAGCAGACTGCGCTATAGATTTCGTCTAGGAATAAACTATCAACTAGACAAGCGTTCTTCCTTTGGCGGACGCCTAAGAAGTGGCAACATTAATGACCAACAAGGGCCTCATGTGACCTTAGGAGGTGGAGACGGAGAATTTGCCTTAGTTCAAGTTGGTTTTGAAAAATTATTCTACGAATATAAATGGAAGCGTATTAATTTTTGGGTAGGGAAAAACGATATTCCAATAACTAAGATGAATGAGTTATTTTGGAATGACAATACTTATCCTGAAGGCTTTGCACTTAGATTAAAACTATTTGAAAAAGAAGATAATTTTCTAAAAAAAGCAAGTCTAAATCTTGGCCATTTCATCATACAATCTAACAACAAATCCTTTTTACAAGACAGTTATTTACAACTTGCACAAATTGATTTGAAATTTTTTAGGGAACGAGTGCGTTTATTATCAGGATTTTATTTTTTCAAAAATGTTAGAAACATACCCGATTCTAAACATACCTTCACGATAGATTATTCTATTTTACACAACGGAATAGAAATCAGTTTAGATAAGAAGTCAACTATAATCATAGGGCTTGAATACTTCCAAAATTTTAAAAACTATTCTAAAAAACAGGAAATCCCTTCCATTTTCAAAGATCAAAAAAACGGGTTTGTACTTTCTGCCAAATATGGGAAAGCGCAAAAAAAAGGAGATTGGGCCCTGCATCTATATTATGCAGCTTTACAAAAATATGCTCTTGTTGATTTTTTTGCACAAAACGATTGGGCAAGATGGGACTATTCTTCATTTGATGCCAGAGGATCAAGACTTTCGAACTTTCAGGGCTATGAATTAAGAATAGCTTATTGCTTTAAAGAAAACTTTAATCTTGTTCTAAGAAATTATTTTACGGAAGAACTTGTCAATACAGGAAATGTAAAAGAACGGAGTTCTAGAATACGATTGGATTTAAATATTGCAATTTAAAAAGCAAAAGACCAAGAGCAAAAAGCCAATAGCCCCCCTCTTACCCTTTCGCAAAGATCCACTTACCCATTTCTTTAAACCCGACCTTCTTACCATAAAGTAAAATTCCAATTCTGAAAATTCTCCCTGACAACCAGGTAAAAAATACAGTTGTAGCAATTAGAATTACCATTGAGAGTAGGACTTCCCACATTGGTGGATCGAAAGCTAATCTTGCGGGCATTACAATCGGTGAGAAAAATGGAAAAATCGATGCCCAAGTGGCCAAGGAACTATCTGGGCTTCTAACAACTGCAAGCATGATATATATCGCCATTGCAACCAAAATCACAATCGGCATAGATAAGGTTTGGCTTTCGCCTAAATCATCCCCAATGGCAGAACCAATCGCTGCGAATAAAGAAGCGTATAAGAAATACCCTCCTAAGAAGTAAAAGAAAAATAAGGGTAATATTTTTAGCCAATTTTGGTTTTTGAATTCTTGCATTCCGGTTACAATCATTGCCTCCATATCTTCTGGGTCAATGCCAGAGGCTTCCATGTTCATACTATTGACCTCATCAGCGTTTATACCTAAGGCAAAAGCTGCTCCTAAATATATGAGCGGAATCAGAATGGCCCAAACAACCATTTGAGTCAAGCCAACACCACCTACTCCTACTATTTTGCCTAACATCAATTGGAATGAATTTACGGAAGATACGATGACCTCGACGATGCGATTCATTTTTTCTTCCATAACAGAACGCATCACCATCATACCATATACCAAGACAACCATGTACATGATCATACCCATACTAACACCTAACAGGGCACCAATTGCAGAGGTAAAGCTTGAAGTATCCTCCGCACCATCTTTAATTGGTTCTGGATCAAAGGTTATGCTTGTATCTAGCATTTTCAAATCTTCTTTGTTGAGTTGTAGCTCTGCAATTTTGTAATTCCGAACTACTTTTTTAATTGAAGATTTTATTTTTTCTTGAAGTTCTATTCCTGGAGCTTTTTCCGAATAAAAATAAATTGTATGGCTGGTAGATTTAATATTTTTGATGGCAGGAATACGTAAGATTCCTGAATACTTTTCAGCCTCTACTTCTTTTTTTAAGGCTTCTAAACTAAGTGTTGATTTTGCAAATTCTAAGGATCCATCTTTTGATGATGGAATGACTTGCTCGTTTAATATTCCTGCTTCATCAAGCACAGCGATATTAAGTTGCTTATCTCCATCATACTTGAGGATGAAAAATATTACTACAAAAAATAGGGCAAAAGCTATTGGGGTAAGTAGTGTGCTTAGGATAAATGATTTTTTTCTTACTCTTGTTAAGTATTCGCGCTGTACGATCAACCAAAATTTATCCACTAGGTAGTAATTAGATTAGGTAATTAATATCGACGATAAGATATGAGTTCTTTTTGAACTAAAAAAAAGTTCTATCCTTTATATGTGATGATTCATCGAAAATTGGTGTTTGATGTCTATTGCTTCTTGTTGGATTGGTTCTTAATAAATGAATGGTAGGAATAGCTTCTTTATTTTGGGGTCACAGCGATTCGAAGCGAAGCACGGCGGTACACGGCGCTTTGTTGTGGATATAGAAAACAAGGTAGTATAATAGGCAGATTGTGATGTAGGTGCAGGGCATGCCTTGCGCCTACATCACGGGAATATCATGTATCCGGAAGAGTATTACTTAAAGGCATTAAAACCTGTCACATCCATCCCAGTAATCAACAAGTGGATGTCGTGTGTTCCTTCGTAAGTTAGTACTGTTTCTAGGTTCATCATATGACGCATGATCGGGTATTCGTTTGTGATACCCATCCCGCCATGAATTTGTCTTGCCTCTCTGGCAATTTCCAAAGCCATGTGGACATTGTTTCTTTTTGCCATAGAAATCTGCGCTGGTGTTGCTTTGCCTTCGTTGGCCAAAGTTCCGAGCCTCCAGACAAGTAATTGTGCTTTGGTGATCTCTGTGATCATCTCCGCAAGTTTCTTTTGTGTCAATTGAAATCCACCGATTGGTCTACCAAACTGTTCTCTTTCTTGTGAGTATCTCAGAGCAGAATCATAACAATCCATCGCGGCACCGATGGCACCCCATGCGATTCCATATCTAGCTTTTGACAAACAAGTTAAAGGTCCTTTCAATCCAGTTACATTAGGAAGTAAGTTTGACTTTGGAACACGTACGTCTTCGAAAACTAATTCTCCAGTTATTGATGCTCTCAAAGACCACTTACCATGAATCTCTGGAGTTGTAAAACCTTTCATTCCTCGCTCAACAATCAAGCCTCTGATTACACCCTCTTCATCTTTTGCCCAGACTACTGCCATATCAGCCAAAGGTGAATTGGTAATCCACATCTTTGCACCATTTAAAATCACATGATCTCCATCATCTTTGATATTAGTGATCATACCAGATGGGTTTGAACCATGATCCGGTTCTGTCAAACCAAAACAACCGATGACTTCTCCTTTTGCCATTTTCGGCAACCACTTTTTCTTTTGTTCTTCAGATCCAAATCTATAGATTGGATACATAACAAGTGATCCTTGCACAGAAGCCATAGATCTAATACCAGAGTCTCCTCTTTCCAATTCTTGCATGATTATTCCATAGGCGATTTCATCCATGCCTCCGCATCCATACTCCGCTGGTAAGCTTGGCCCAAATGCGCCGATATCTGCCAGGCCTTTGAATAAATGAACTGGGCATTTTGCTTGCTCTGAGGCATCTTCGATGATAGGGCTTACTTCTTGCTTTACCCAATCTCTGACTGCATCTCTAGCCATCTTATGGTCATCACTAAGCAAGTCATCCACATTATAATAATCGTGTGGTTGGAAAGGGTCCATCTTTGCTCTTCTTGCAAATTTTGCTGTCTTAAGTCCGTTTTCTAAATGCAT
>CALIIW010000335.1 GCA_938018185.1 uncultured Saprospiraceae bacterium | reverse complement strand
TTTAGGAGACGTTGATACCTTAGTGCTTCATCCTGCATCTAGTTCACATATCAATATCCCAAAAGAGCTTCGTGAAAAAAATGGAATCACAGATGGAATGATTCGACTTTCAATTGGGATTGAAAATGAGGTGGATATTATCGCAGACTTAGATCAAGCGATTTAAAATTAGGTAACTATATAGCTAGTACACCAAATATAAATTATGACAACAATAACTTCGAATTTGCTTAGGGCGAAAAACGCCAGAGGCGTGACATTATTGTAGCCCAGTGTGTAAACACTGGGTACAAGATATGATCTGAATTCATTTGGCGTGATTTTTTTAAAAAATCATGACAAATGGCTTTCGGTGATTACCTTGTTTTTGGACATTATCGCTAGAATCGAGGTTAAGAATTTAAATTACACAAGTATCAAAAGTTGATTTTTAATAGTTTAAGTTTTATCTGACAATCCCTAATTTAAACTTTTGGTATATTAAATACAGGCTCCTAAAATTATTTTCTTTTTCAATTTATAATTCTATTTGACAACTATTCGCTCTATAAGCGATTTTGTGCCAAGTTTAATTTTTAATAAATAAACCCCAGGGGTCTCAATATTCAAATTTAATTTTAGAATTGGATTGCCTATGCCTGTGTAAAGATCCTTTATCTTTTTCCCACTGATATCAAGTAATGAAACAGCATTTATCTTTTTCCCTGATTCATTGCTCTCAATTACAATCTGGTTTTGAGCTGGATTTGGATAAATATTGATATTTGAATGTATACTTTCTATGACAGAGGTTGTTGACATTGCATCCCAATGTTTAGCAAAATATTTGTCTTGAACATTGTCATACTCTAAGTCAACAAGATTGTCAAGTGCTGCTGTATTTATTTCTTTATTGTGAATGATTTCTCCGGTTTCAAGCGATAAACTTGTATGCCAATGCGATCCGGCAAAAACATGTAAGTAGTTATAAGAATTTGTATTTTCATTAATCGCCGCAGATCCTCCATTGCCTAAGTCACCGATGCCATCTCCAATTTTTTCAATACTGGCATTTTCGATATTAATCTTAGCTAAAAAAACTTGGGCCCCATCTCCTTCCGAAATCAAAGTATAAAGTAATCCCGTAGTAGGGTGATAATCGTAATGTTGAATGGCTTGACCTGCAGGTAAGCTAATTTGAGGTTCATGTATGGTCTGACCGCTTACCGCATCGATTGAATATAAAATATTTGGTGGTCCTGTAAATGTATACACATTGTCTTTATCATTAAATGCATCATAGCCTTGAAACATCGAAGCTGCTTCTAAGACTCCACCTACTTGTGTTACTTCTTGACTCGAAGTATTTATATGCACTAAGTATTTTGTATTATTAGTAACATCCGTTTTGATAGCGAATAGTTTATCCAAAGAGTTACTGTACTCAATGGCTGTGAAATTTTCTATAGGCATTGAAAATACCTCATCACCACTCTTAGTATCAATCCCATAGATTGCAAATTTTTCTTGGGCACTAATAAAATAAAAGATGGATCCATTGCGATCATAAGTATTGTATCCTGGGATAATAAAGGTCACATCGTCAATTTTGGCCCCAATTTTTGTGAAGCTATTTGTTGTGAGGTCCAATTCAACAATATATTCCCCTTGTGCAAACAACTGAAGCAAAGAGCAATAAATAAGTATAAAAAATGCTATGCGGAGATTCATTTTAATATGTTTAATTTATAACTATTCGTTTAACTGCAAGTTCCGTTCCCATTAATATTTTCAATAAATAAACCCCTCGTGTTTTGACTCCAAGATCTAAATGTAAATTTCCATAAGCACTACCATGATATAAATTTCGAATAGCTTTTCCATTAATATCACATAAAATTACTTCATTCACTTCTTGATTTTCATCCTGAGAAATTATTGAAATTTGACCTGAATTTGGGTTTGGATATATGTCGAATTTTGCGGAAGACAAATTTGATGTTGGTGAAACAGAATAGCCAAACTTCAAGACATCAGCATTTAAAACTTCCCTTTTATTTTCATCCTCATTATAGTATGAATTAAAAGCGATTACAGAATACTTTCCTTCATAAAAATCTTTAGGCATTGGAAACATACCACTAAAACTTTCTGTGAACCCAGGAGGGTAGACACCATTTTCATCAGCCCCCGTTATGATGTTTCCCCAAGAATCATCTACTAACCATTGGGTAGCAACAAACTTGTGATTATATCCTACAATTGGGTCGGGATAGTTGTAATATGGATGGTCGGTCCCTCCAACGGCTTGACTTTCTGAACTGAAATAATTTATTTGATCGTAGCCAGAACCTTGTCCAACAACTGATTCTTTGACAAGGATACAAGTCGTTCTAAGATCACCATAAACATAGTCACTTAGCTCAGTATAAGTCGAAAAGCGAATTATATTGTCATTACAGGTCATTGCATCGCCACTTATTGAAAGAGGAGAATCATTTTCTAATTGTTCCACAACTAAGGATTCCCAGGTATTGTAATTTGAAATAGCAACATCTTCATCTTGCCCAAAAGGATATCGATCAATTAGTGCAGAAGGGTATGAACCTACCCATGTATTTAAGATACTCAAGGGCTCTTGAATTTCCATGGCATCATTTGTATGATAAGAGACTGGGATGACCCGATCGGGATAGATTTCTGCTAATTCCTCCAAAACTAAAGCTCCCCCTGGGCAATATCCACACCAAGCTCCAGTTGCCTCTTCAATTAATACATTTCTTTCTACATTAGTACCTTGCGTAACAAGAAGGGTGGCATCCAAGAAATTATTGGTTTGGTCTTCGTCTACATTTCCATTGAGATCTGAAGCCCATATTTTAATGTTTAAAAGTGCACCTGGGGTGGTAGGTATTATGTCCTCTGAGTGTGAAAAATTATAAGAGGATCCGGGGCTAATTGATATCCCATCTATTAGGGATGTTTTTATGTCACCACTTTCATTTATTTCATAATTAAGATTAAAAGAATTTATTTCCAAAGCACCGAAGTTTTCTAAATTTCCAGAAACGGTTATACTTTGATTCGCAACAGACCTGTCTGGTAGATTATGATCTAGCATTTTTAAATCATAGTCCAGCTGATCTCCATAAAAGAATCTATAAACAATATCATCTTCATGACCAGGTGCCAGAAAACCATTTATAAAATAATCTGGAGAGCCGTCAACTTGATAAAACTCAGAGCCATCTGCATTTTGGGCGCCAACAGTTGCAGTCGCTGTTTCCAAGTTTTTTGCATTCATATGGGCTATGAAAAAATCTGCGTCTTCATGAATGGCCAAAACAGCATAAATGTATGAATTGCGATCATTTGATTTTAGCGCAAAATTTTGCCACATCACGATATGTGTTCGATTTGGAGCCGTTCCGAAGGTCCATGTAAACATACGATCAGTGAATGTCGAAGTTGGCGTCTCACCTGCATTGTTGACAACTAAATCATCCCAAAATGCATAAATGGCATTATTAGGTCCCGTTTGAGTTGGCAAAGCATCGTTATCATTTAATGAAACCTGATTGGCATTTTGATCGAAAGTGATGTACCCGTTTTCAGATATGTAATATCCGCTTACTGGTTCACCATAAAAATTCCAATCAAAAGGTAAAGGCAACCACTCTGTAAAGAGCTCATCCTTGTTTTCTTCTGTACCAAAAAAGTGAATTTGATGGGAAGGCGCATCATAGACAAACTCACTATCATCCATGCCGGTGTTGTTGACAACATAATAATTCTGGGCTGATACAAAATTAATTGAGAGTAGAAAGATTAGACTTAGTAGATTTTTCATTTATAGCTATTTTATTTTGTTTACCTTAAATTAAGAAAATAATTTGAATTCGTCCTACTGTTTTAGTTAGTATGAGATAAAATTAACAGAGATGGTAAGATTTTTATTAACTTAGTTGTGAATAAAACTAATATCAAATACTCTTTTCAATTGGCTATTTGTTAAAGTAAAATGAACACCAAAAAAATTTATTTCTTATGAAACAAAAATTTATTTCTGTATTACTATTAGCAGCCTTTTGCAAAATTTCGTATGCTCAAGACTTAAAATTATCAATTGATAATGGTATTGGTTTTTTTACATTTTCTACTTCTAAATCTAATTCTTATTTGCAAAAGGCGGAGGATATTGATTTTACGAAATTGGTTTCTGGAATTAAAGTAAAATACGGTCTTAAGAATTTAAAGATAAGTTTAAGATTAAGTCAACTTGGACAAACAATGGAGTGGGATAGTGTTAATGTTTTTCCATACTCTAACGATGGTGTTTGGTCTTCTATTAACATTGATTACAAAAGGATACAATTCTTTGTTGGTTTGGGATACGAATTGAAATTAAATTCTTTTTTTATTGAACCAGAGTTTGCGTTGATGTTTTCAAAATCTACAAAATTTGATGCAATTGAAAAAATAAATTATAATACTTTTACTCCAATCGGTCCGGCCACATACAAAATAAATTTTGAAGAGTATGGAGCTAGGTTCAGTGTTGAATTTGGATATTATTTCAATGAACGGTTCAGTATTGGAATCAGGCCTGGTTATTTGTATGGTGAACTTGAAGCAAATATCGTGAGAGAATCTTCTGGTTTGGATACAACAGGTACTACCGATAATTTTACTAAAGGTATTTTTGTTGGACTTGATATTGGGTATGTTTTTAAAA
>CALIIW010000334.1 GCA_938018185.1 uncultured Saprospiraceae bacterium | reverse complement strand
TATTTATTTATTTATTATATTGTTTGCTACTTATAATTAAATCAACTAAAGGCAAGCAAGTTACAATGGGAAAGCAAAATTTAAACTACTGGGTCATCACAGTTGCTTTAGCGGGATTTTTATTCGGCTTTGATACCATTGTGATTTCTGGCGCGGATCAGCCCATTCAAAAACTTTGGAATACAGGGGAATGGTTTCATGGGATGTTTATCATGTCTATGGCCCTCTGGGGAACTGTTGTTGGGGCATTGTTTGGAGGAGTTGTCTGTGATAAATTTGGAAGGAAATCGACTTTGTTTTGGATTGGTTTGTTGTATTTGATTTCGGCTTTAGGTTCTGGACTTGCTCCTGATCCGTATTTCTTCTCTTTTTTCCGGTTTTTAGGTGGGCTTGGAGTAGGTGCTTCCTCTGTAGCAGCACCAATTTATATTTCTGAAATAGCTCCTGCCAAGGATAGAGGGCGTTTAGTGGCTACCTACCAATTCAATATTGTTTTCGGAATTTTTATCGCCTTCTTTTCAAATTACCTGATAGGTAGCTACATGGGTGAAAATGCTTGGCGATGGATGCTGGGAGTGGAAGCCATTCCAGCTGCAATATATTGTTTGTTGGTCCTAGGCGTTCCAAATAGTCCAAGATGGCTGTTGCTTAAAAGAAATGATGAAGTCAAAGCAAAATCGATACTTAAACAGCTAGATCCACTTGCTAACATTGAAAAGCGGATAGAATCAATAAAAAATTCAGTACAAAAAACTAAAGAGAATTTTTTCTCAAGCAGATATCGAAAGCCTATAACATTGGCATTTTTATTAGCATTTTTCAACCAAGTATCCGGTATCAATTTCGTCCTTTACTACTCCCCAAGGATTTTTGAAACTGCAGGGATAGATCAGAGTAATACATTAATCGCTTCCATACCGATTGGTGCGGTCAATTTAATTTTTACTTTATTAGGAATGTATTTGATTGATAAAATGGGAAGAAAGCAGTTAATGACCATTGGTTCGATCGGTTATATAGTAACCCTTCTTGGAGTGGCCTGGTCTTTTTATTCGGGTGCAGAAGGAGCTTTAGTTGTTTTCTTTATAAGTGCTTTTGTAGGGGCTCATGCGATTGGACAAGGGGCTGTGATTTGGGTATTTATTTCTGAAATATTTCCAAATTCTGTCAGAGCCAATGGCATGTCATGGGGGAGTAGTACCCATTGGGTTTTGGCTGCGATCATTACAATGATAACGCCAGCCGTTTTAGCTGCATTTTCACCCGTAACAATCTTTTTGTTTTTTGCATTTATGATGCTTCTACAATTGATTTGGGTACTTACTATGATGCCTGAAACAAAGGGTAAAGTTTTGGAAGACTTGGAAGCTGAAATTATCGGTTAAGATTAAAGTTCTAAAAATACAAGATGTCGAAATATTCCTTTTTAAAATTGTTTAGCCTTACTGCGCTAGTAATAGTACTGTTAATTGCTTGCACAGATGTCGTTACGGAAAAAATAGTGGATAACACAATTACGCAAAATTCTTATCATGAGAAGCATCGCCCTCAATTTCATTTTACACCTGAAGCCAATTGGATGAATGATCCAAACGGGATGTTTTATTATGAAGGAAAGTATCATTTATTTTATCAATATTTTCCAGATAGTACCGTCTGGGGGCCAATGCATTGGGGACATGCAGAATCAAATGACATGGTTCATTGGAAGCATTTGCCTATAGGACTATTTCCAGATTCTATAGGTTGTATTTTTTCTGGAGGTGCTGTGGTTGATAATAATAATACTTCTAAATTGGGTACGGAAACAAATCCTCCAATAGTAGCAACATTCACCCACCATAATTTTGATGGAGAAAAAGCAAAGACAAATGATTTTCAAAAACAGAGCATTGCTTATAGCTTGGATGGAGGGAGTAAATGGATAAAATATAAGCATAATCCTGTTATTCCTAATACGGATAAAATTAAAGATTTTAGGGACCCAAAAGTGGTATGGCATGAGGAAACAAAAAAATGGATTTTGGTTTTAGCCGCTTATGATCGGGTTAAATTTTACGCATCAACGAACTTGATAGATTGGAAATTTATTTCTGATTTTGGTATAAAAGGGGATAAGCGATTGTGGGAATGTCCGGATTTGTTTCCAATGAAAGTAGAAGGAAGCAAGGAAGAAAAATGGGTTTTGATAGTAAGCATTCAAAAAGAAGCTCCAAATGAAGGAACAGCTACTTCATATTTTGTCGGTGAGTTTAATGGGACAGAATTTAAAAGTGAGATTGAAAGTCAAAAGTGGCTGGATTGGGGAACTGACAATTATGCTTTTGTCACTTGGAATAATGTTCCTAAGAAAGATGGTCGAATTTTAGGCATGGGATGGATGTCCAATTGGCAATATGCTCAAATTGTTCCAACTGAAAAGTGGCGATCCGCTATGACCTTGCCTAGGGAACTGAAGTTGATAAAATCAGAATCAAATTACGCATTGCATAGTTTGCCTGTGAAAGAATTTAAGTCATTAAGAGGAAAGCTTACTTCTCTAGGTGCATTGGAGATAAGTGATGAAAAAATCTTAGAAGGTGACTTTTCAGCGGCTCAGTCTGAGTTAGATTTAACCATAGATCTAAAGAATACAAGAGCCAACTCTTTTGGTCTAAAACTTCAAAATGACCTTGGAGAAAATTTAGTTGTGAAATTTAATAAGAGCGAAGGGAAAATGTATATTGACAGAACCAATTCAAGAAAGAATAAATTTTCTGAAGAGTTCTTTAAAAATATCCATTCTGCTCCAATTGATTTTGAAAATGAGAAATTAAACATACGTCTAATTATTGATGCTGCTTCTATTGAAATTTTTATTGATAATGGCGCTTTAAGTTTTACTAGTATTTTCTTTCCTACAAAAGATTTCACTACGATGTCGTTATTTGCCAATGATGGAGTGGCTAAGATTATGGAGGCTAAGATTTATGCATTGGATGGTATTTGGAATTGATGCATTGACTATTTTAGATTGGTTAATGTTCTTATTGATTAAGCCAAAAGGACTGCTGACAAAAATACATGAAACTTTTTCCACAGATAAAAGAATTGCAAGATCATATCAATCATTATTGGGTTGTTAAGGATAGTAATGGATTGTTTTCTAGCTCTCCCAAAGTATATGGTTATCCAGGTATTCGCCCAGAAATCATCATCATACTAAAAGGCTATTTAAGCTATACCTATCTTGGTAAGACTTATAGAACAAATAAAAGTGTTCTTGCTAGCCACATTAAGAATAATTTTTTATTTGACTCCTCTAATTTAGAGCAATTCATAATAGTTCAATTCAAGCCAAGGTCAATTTCTTCTCTACTGCCTTTTACAAAATATACAAGTAAGCAGTTGATGAAGCATTCCTTGTGCAATTTTAAAGATGTATTTGGTAAGGAGGTAATAAAGATCGAAAGGGAACTTTTACATAAAAATGCTTCCTTCAGCATTGATATATTAGACGCTTTTTTCTGGAAGATAATGAATAAAAACTTCAATGGCTTTGTCATGGATCTCTTATTTGATTTGTCTTTCGACGAAAGCATACCAATGATCCTTGAGAAAACCGGATATTCTCAATCAACTCTAGAAAGGCATGTCAAAACTGAGACAGGTCTAACACCTAAGGCGTACCTAGGGTTGAGGAAATATAAAGCAGCTGTTGAAGAAATTCACCTTACAACAAATCCAGATTGGCAATATTTTGTAAATAAGTATAATTATACAGATCAAAGTCATTTTATTAAAACGATCAAAAAATATACTGGCTTTACACCTACTCAACTTATTAATACCCCCAATCTAATTTCTTTTAGGCCAGAGTATTATTGACGATTTTTTACAATCATCGTAAGCTATAATTATTCATCTTTGCCATATGGTAAATAGATTGAGTATTTTAATGTTGTTATTCCTTTTAGGATCATGTTCTTATTCTGTGGATACCAGTCTTGCAGCACATGATCCGGAAGAGACCTTTTCTTTACTTATGCAAGAATGTATAGACCATTCCTTTGGTGCAGTGGCTGGCGTTTCTATGTCGATCAATTCCCCGCTTCTAAAACAAAAATGGTCGGGCGCTGCAGGTTTTGCGGACCAAGAATTAAATAAAAAATTGGAAGCTTCCTTTCCTTTTAGAATTGCCTCAGTCACTAAAACTTATGTTGCAGCAGCTATTTTGCGATTACATGAAATGGATAGTATCTCTATTGATGAACCAATTGCCAACTTTCTAGATGCATCTTTTATCTCAATGCTGGAATCAGATAATTACGATCCTGATAAAATTCTAATTAGACATTGTTTAAACCATACTTCTGGTCTTGCCGATTATGTATTTGGATCAGAACTATTTGTTAAAGAGATCATAAAAAACCCACAAAAGAGGTGGACAAGAAAAGATCAACTGGAGATTGCCATGCAAGGTGGAGAAAAATTGGGAGAAGCTGGGACACAGACCACATATAGCGACACAGGTTATATTTTATTGGGTTTGGTAATAGAAAATTTTTATGATGGTGACCTGGCAAAAGGATTGAGAGAACTTTTAAACTTTGATGAGTTGGGACTTAGCAGTACATGGTTGGAAACCTTGGAAGAGAAACCCGTGGATGATACCAATCGAGTCCATCGATATATGGGAAAATTTGACGCTACTGATTGGGACGCCTCTATTGATTTGTATGGTGGGGGAGGATTGGTTTCTACTACTTCCGATTTAGCAGATTTTTGCTCTGCACTATTTGATAATAAAGTATATGAGAAGGAAGCTACATTAGATCTAATGATGTCTGTCCCGCGATACATCACTCATGACAATTACAACGATAAGAAAAAAATAGAATTCTATAATTACGGACTTTGGACTATTAAAACATTTGGTAAAAAGGTACACATGCATACGGGTTATTGGGGAGTTACCTTGCTACATATTCCTGACTATAATACGAGTATTGCCGTAAACACAACTAGAGGGAATAGTGATCGATTGATAAAAAAGGTAATCCTAGTTCTGAAACAATTAAACGATAATCAATGAATGCTATCGAGGTAATGGATTTAGATTTTTCTTATAGTCGAGGCGAGAATCTGCTTAAAAATGTGAGCATGAAGATACCTCAAGGAGGAATTTATGGTTTCTTAGGACCGAATGGTGCAGGCAAGACGACTACACTCAAACTGATTCTCAATCTTTTGAAAAATAATAGCAAAGGCAAAATATCTGTGCTCGGCAATGATATTGCTTCAGAATATCCAAACTACTTGAACCACATTGGTTCATTAATTGAGGAGGCATCTATTTATAGTCATTTGACGGCAAAAGAGAATCTAAAGATTTGGAGCAATTTTCATGACACAGCCTCTAATAG
>CALIIW010000333.1 GCA_938018185.1 uncultured Saprospiraceae bacterium | reverse complement strand
TAAGCATTCGTTTCTGCTCCGTCTACTGGATTATCTGTATTTCTCAAAATTACATCTAGAAAACTGTCGTAGCCAACACCAGAAACAACGACGTAGTCATCTGGTGCAAGCGTCTTAATTACTTCATAAGAAATTCTAAGTGTTCTTATGTAATGAAAAACTGGTGCCCTCAATTTGTAATCACAAGGATCAGGATTATTATCCCACCAATTGCCTGGTTGTCCTTTTGCCAACCATCCTTTTACACCAGAATAATCAAAACCTGGTTCATTCCAAATCTCCCAAAACTTTACATTGTCTTTTAATCTACTAACTACATCGAAGACATATTTTGCATAGTAGTTATTTTCATTGACTGCCGTTCCATTTGCGCCGCCATCCCAAATTGGCTCATAAAGATTTGCAAACATGTCTGTCTGTGCGTCATCGGAAGGACAGTAATCTACTGGGTCTCTATGATCAGGATGAGCTACTCCAAGAAACAAGGTATTATCAGTTAGCCCGAGCGCTGCATTGTATTCATATTTATCTTTCCAAATGTCATAACCAAATACAAGTCCGATCGATTCTGGTAGAGAACCTCTTATTGCTTTTACCCCTACGCCTTCTACTTCTGCTGCGTTGTTACCAGCCATGATATCACCCAAAGTACTATCATCCCACTTAGGGCCATAATAACCGGGATTGACACCTTGCCGGAAAAATCCTTCATAAGGAGTGATGAAATCGTTTGCGGTATAATTAATTTGTGAAAATAATGAAAGACAGCAAAATATTAAAAATGCTGTTAAGAGGTTTGTTTTTTGTTTAAATAGCATAGCTGTTTGTTTTTGAAATGCTAAGATAAGATAAAGGAAATCAGTTCATATGAGACTAGCAGGTTTTAACCATTTTTTTATTAGGTTAATAAACGGGATGTGTGAAGTGGGGTTTTGTTTTTTGGAGGGGATGGGTTAATTCTCCCATACGGGCAGGCCCAGACGGGAGGGCTCATACGGGCAGGCCCATACGGGCAGGCCCCAGACGGGCAGGCCCCAGACGGGCAGGCCCCCAGACGGGCAAGTAACCCCCTCTCTTGAAAAAGAGGGGGAGTAACTTTTTGGGTAAAAAAAATAGTATTGAGTTTGATGTTTTGGAGGGGCTTAGTAAGGGCAACCCTATACTTGTGTTTTAGGGTTTTCTGGTTTGGTCATTATCCGATCTTGGAACACGAAACCCAGCGCTGCAATTGTAGAAAGTCCCATGCATACATACCACAGAACATTGTAGCCATAGTCATCTGCAATAGCCATTCCCGCCAAGGGAGAAATCATCATGGCGACTGCCCAGATCATAGAATAAATACCCATGTAGCTACCTCTGTTGATGTCATTGGTACATTCCAACACCTTTGAATTGACAAAGGGAAAGTTATAGAGTTCTCCAAAGGTGATCAATAGAATACCTAAGAGGACGATGGGTAGCATGGCCATTTTGGCGATAATCAAAATTAGAAAGGATATCCCGATCATGAAGGCACCAATACTTATCATGTAGTCTCGATTCCATTTGCGTTCACCAATGTAGACGAGGGGCATTTCAAAGAAAAATATAACAAGACCATTTATGGCTAGTACCATCCCGATGACATCTTCGTCAAATCCAAGTTCTTCTTTTAGGTATACCGGATAAGAATTGAAAAATTGGGCAAAAACCAAGATGTTGAGCAAGTGCATGAACATGAAAAACAAGAAATAAGAATCTCTCCAAGGAGACTTTATATTTTGCGCCTTCTTTTCTTTTGAACTTAATACATTAGGAACCACATGGGTGTGCCGTAAGAATATGAACATGAAACCAGCTGCCAAAATACAGGTGATGCCTTCTATAAAAAACAACCATTTATACCCGTAGTGTACCGCACAAAATCCTCCTATGATTGGGCCGAAAGAAATACCAAGATTTATCATCAATCTAAGTAGGGAGATGGATCGGGTCCTGGTCTCTTCCGTACTAAAATCGTTGATGGCCGCAAACATGGCAGGACGAAAGGCATCTGCGATACAAGATGTTACAGCGATCATAAGACACCATTGGTAAAAAGAATCTTCTAAATAAGCTAAGGACATGAAGGCAAAGCCTGCTAAGAAGAGGGAAAAAAATTGCACCCTGAAGTGCCCGAAGATATCTGAAAGTTTTCCACCGAGCAGTGCACCAATCATAGAACCAAATCCAAAAAAGAACATCACCTTTCCGGCGTCTTTTAGGGTGAAGCCTAATTGAGTAGTTAAGTAGACAGATAAGAATGGTAAAACCATCATACCTGATCGATTGATCAAGGTGGCAATAGAAAGTAACCACATTTCTCGGCTGAGACCTGAGAGTGATTTTTTGTAGAGTTCAATTATTTGGTTAACCATACGAGAGTTATAAGTTTGTATAACTATTTTATTCCTAATATGGTTCCGTGGTAGTGGTACAAAATGGATGAAAGATTAATCGAGAAGAAATTTCTGTACTCTAAATGAAAAAGCATAGTAGAATCATTCTACTATGCTTTTTTTATTTTTGTTTCCTTTAAAAAAGGAGACAGTTGAGACACAATTGAGACACAATTGAGACACAAAAGGAGACACAAAATATTGTGTCTTTACCGATATGTTTATTTGTCTCCGGCGTGTTTGCCTGAAGCGTCTTTTTTAGCCTTCATTGATTCTCCCAAGTGGGATGAAGCGGCGAAGGAAGCCACCATGTTGGTAAGCATATCACTTGCTGCAGTTGGAGCGTTAGGCATCATGATCAAATTAGAGTTGGAATTTTCTCCCATTGACTGTAAGGTGTCATAATGTTGTGTTACTACGATCAGCGCAGAAGCTTCTTGTGAGTTGATACCAACTTTGTTTAATGCCTCAACAGAATCTTCTAGACCTTTTGCGATCTCTCTCCTTTGGTCGGCGATACCCATGCCCTGAAGTCTCTTTGACTCTGCTTCTGCTTTGGCTTTGGCAACGATACGTATACGATCTGCTTCTCCTTCAAATTCAGCAGCTACTTTTTCTCTTTCTGCAGCGTTGATCCTGTTCATAGCATCTTTTACAGCCATGTCAGGATCGATATCAGTCACGAGTGCTTTTACGATTTTGTATCCATAAGCAGTCATTGCTTCTTGCAACTCCATCATAATCGCCATTGCGATGTCATCTTTTCTTACGAAAACATCATCGATCTTCATTTTAGGAACCTCGGCACGAACCACATCAAATACATAAGAAGTGATTTGCTCATGCGGATTTTCTAATTTATAGAAAGCGTCATAAATTGATTCTAATAATACACGGTATTGTACAGAGACTTTCATCTTTACAAATACGTCGTCCTTTGTTTTGGTCTCTACAGGTACATCCAATTGCAGAATCTTCAGATTGATTCGTCCTGCGATATTGTCTACAAGGGGAATCTTAAAATGTAGCCCAGAGGAACGGACAGAGTGAAATTTTCCAAATCGCTGTACAATGGCAGCGGTTTGTTGTTTAACGGTAAATAATCCATTCGCAATAATCAAAAAAGTCGCTACTGCACAGAAGATAAGAATAGGTGAAAAAGCCATAATTTAAAAGTATTAGTTTGTAGAGTTAATATATGGAAAAAATTTAATCATATAGGAACATATCAGACTAAATTGCTTAAAAATCGGTCTAATCGGAACATATGAGGGCATATAAGGGAAGACATATAAGTAGGATATATAAGTAGGACATATAAGGGGAATCGGATTGGCTTAGATCCAAACTAAAAAGAGGGTGTTTCTTAAAAAAGAAACTCCCCTCCTTACATAAATACTAAAGATTACTAAATAAGCTGTTCATGGTTGTGTCTCATAGTGCGCTAGAGACAAATTTTTGGGGGATACTTTTGGAGTGCATTCAAACTCCCAAAGCATAGAATATTCCTGTTGCATGGTTTATGCAAGCAGTTTATGAGATTGTAATTTGTTATGAGCGGTTTGGTAGATGGGGGTCTTTGAACCACGATAATTATTGTGCTTCAAAAAGTTATAAATAATGCAAATTTGATGCCAATGTGCTCGTCAGAGTTGACAAATATTGTGTCGGAAGGTATTTTTTTCGTCAATTACTCCAATTTTGTGCTTCAATTGGCATGTATTCAGCTTCAATTTAGAAAATGATCATATTTGATCTGGGAAAAAGGCATCTTTAAGGTGTTTGATCTGATAATTGTTTTTGTTCTTATATAGTATAGAAACGATGTCAAAGCGGATCTCCCATTCATGATTGATTTTATTCATATAATGGGTAGCTGTGTCAAAAAGCAGTTGTTCTTGTCTGGGAGAGACAAACTCTTCTGGTTGGCCATAATGGTTGTAGCTGCGTGTTTTCACTTCTACGAAAATAAGGATATCGTCTTTTTTGGCGATTAGGTCGACTTCTGATTTTGAGAATCGGTAGTTTCTTTCAAGGATTTGATAGCCCTTGGATAGAAGATTTCGATGGGCTAGGCTTTCGCCGAATGCGCCGAGTTGTTTTGAATTCATGGTTACAATAATGTCACCCCTATAGGGGTTTGGTTTTTTTTCAATGATATTGTTTCTACAATAATTTCACCCCGATGGGGTTTGTTTTTTTTTTCAATGATTATGTTTTTCTACAATAATTTCACCCCCTATGGGGGTTTGTTTTTTTTTCAATGATGATGTTTTCTACAATAATTTCACCCCCTATAGGGGTTTGGTTTTTTTCAATGATATTGTTTCTACAATAATTTCACCCCGATGGGGTTTGTTTTTTTTTCAATGATGATGTTTTCTACAATAATGTCACCCCCTATGGGGTTTGGGGTTCGGGTTTGGGGAATAAATTACTCGATCCAATCGAACAAATACTTTTCAAGATAGTCTACATCAAACTCATCTAGTAATTCTGTGTATTCTTTTTTGAAGGTTTTCTCTTGATGATGCTTTTCTTGATTTAATATATAATTGTAGACTTTATCTATTTGGGAATTAGAGTATGAAAATGCTCCAAATCCTTCTTGCCAAGAAAAATTGTTCTTTAGCCAACCGCTTTTGTTTATAAATTTAGAGGAATTGTTTTTTACGTCTCTAGCTAGTTCAGAAATAGATATTGATGGCTTTAAACCGACAAAGAGATGTATGTGATCTGACATCCCATTAACAATAATTGATTTGTGACCTTTGTTGGAGATTATTCCTGAAATGTATTTGAATAATTCTTCCTGTTTGGATTTGGGGATGAGATTTTGTTTTCCTTTTACAGTAAATACAATTTGAATGTAGAGCTGCGTATATGTGTTTGGCATATGCAAGTTTTAGTTTTATAGCAATAATTTTCATTGCAATTATACGGCAAATTATTTTATTGGTGAAAATTTGATTTGTTTTTTTATGATAGTGTCGTGTACAATAATGTCACCCCGATGGGGTTCGGGTTTTTTCAATGATGTTGTTGTTTTCTACAATAATGTCACCCCCTATAGGGGTTCACACAATAATTTCAACCCGATGGGGTTCGGTTTTTTTCAATGATGTTGTTGTTGTTTTCTACAATAATGCCACCCCCTATAGGGGTTCACACAATGATTTCAATCTCAAGGGGTATGGTGTGTGTCCATTTTTTTTGGGATTGAGTTCTGTTCAAAAAAATGCTTAATTTTCGGAAAAATTGAAAATGCTAGAAAATATAAATCCGATTGGGACAAAGGCTTGGCAAAAATTACAATCTCTATTTGGGGAGATGAAAGATAGTCAGCTAAGAGATCTCTTTGCGGAGGATGCAGAAAGAGCGGATCGTTTTTCTATAAGATGGAAAGACTTTTATGTGGACTATAGTAAGAACAGGATCTCTATAGAGGTTATGGATGCTTTGATTGAGTTGGCGGAGGAATGTAAATTGGGGGCAGCGATCGAATCCATGTATACTGGGGAGAAGATCAATGTGACGGAGCAGCGTGCAGTGTTGCATACAGCCTTGCGTGATTTTGGTCGGGAGCCTATTCTATTTGAAGGCACAGATATAAAACCGCAAATTGAGGCAGTCAAAGAGCAGATCAAAAATTTTGTTCAGCAGTTGCATGCAGGAGCCATAAGGGGTTATACTGGAGAGATAATCAGAGATGTGGTCAACATAGGGATAGGAGGATCAGATCTGGGTTTGGCCTTTGTACATGAGGCGCTTGCACCGTATCATCATCCAGGTATAAAGACACACTTTGTTTCGAATGTAGATGGAGCGAACATTTCACAGGTTTTGGATAAGGTAGATCCAGAAACTTGTTTGTTTATTATCGCCTCCAAATCTTTTACGACGCAGGAGACGATGACCAATGCGCAAACTGCAAGGTCTTGGTTTTTGGAAAAAGCAGAAGAAGAAAAATACATTGCCAATCATTTTGTAGCTGTGTCTACCAATACGGCTGCGGTGACTGACTTTGGAATTGATCCAGAAAACATGTTTGTCTTTTGGGATTGGGTCGGTGGTAGATTTTCTATTTCTTCGGCCATCGGACTGGCGATTGCTTGTTCGGTAGGCAACAAAAACTATGAGGAGCTTCTTCAAGGTATGTATGGCATGGACGTACACTTTCGGCAACAGCCATATAGACAAAACATACCTGTGATTCTTGCTTTGATAAGCATTTGGTATACCAATTTTTTTGAAGCAGAAGCAGAAGCCATTTTACCCTATGATCAAGGACTGGATAAGCTGGCCTTATTTCTTCAACAAGGATTTATGGAGAGCAATGGCAAGTACCTGGACCGGGGTGGAGAAAAAGTAAATTATCATACCGGGCAAATACTTTTTGGTTCTGCTGGTACAAATGGGCAGCACTCGTTTTATCAACTTTTGCATCAAGGTACACGGATGATTCCAGCGGACTTTATCGCTGCGGCGATCAGTCACTACCCTATTGGAGATCATCATGAAAAATTAATGGCAAACTTCTTTGCACAAACGGAGGCCTTGGCCTTTGGAAATTTAGACCACCCAGCGCATGATCCGGAACAAAATATTTACAACAACTTTGAGGGCAACCGACCATCAAATTCTATTTTGATAAAACAAATAACTCCTGAAACACTTGGACAGTTGATCGCGATGTACGAACATAAGATTTTTGTACAAGGTGTGATCTGGAACATTTTCAGCTTTGATCAATGGGGCGTTCAGTTGGGTAAGGTTTTGGCGAAAGGGATATTGACGGAGTTGCAAAATGAGGAAGAAGTGAAGGGACATGATGGGTCTACTAATGGATTGGTGAATCGGTATTTGGAAATGCGCAGAGAAAAAAGGTAATCTGATAATCTAGTAAGCTGATAATCTAGTAATCTGATAAATTATAATTGGAGCCTGTATATTTAATACACCAAAGGTTTAAATTAGTCTCTGAGATATTTATTAAAATGTATTGGTATTGTTGATGCGGTTATTTGTTGATTTGCTTATGCTAATCTTAGAATTTTATAAACAAATACACGAATAAACAAAAAAGCAATTCTTATTAAGCAAATTCAAAGTTGTTGTTGTCATAATTTATGTTTGGTGTACTAGGTATTTATCAGATAATCAGATTTTTGAATTTATCAGATTATCAGATTTTAACCTATTGTGGTTAAAATTTAAAACTGCCCTTTGAAAGCATTAATTCTCAACTAAATCGTTTTATATTCGTACTTATTAGTAGACAAAGAATAATATCATGGAAGAAATGATCAGTAAATTTCCAGCGCAGCTGTTGGAAGCCCTGGAAATAGGGAAAAATGCAAGCATTAGACCGCATAGTTCGAGTATTAATAAGGTTTATGCAGCTGGCTTAGGAGGCTCAGGAATTGGGGCAACATTCGTATCAGAATTTGTGCAGGGATCTTGTCCAGTACCTTATAATGTAGGAAAAGGCTATCACATCCCATGGTATGTCGATGAAAACACCTTAGCAATCGCTTCTTCTTATAGTGGAAATACCGAAGAAACATTGAATGCTTTTGAGCAGATGTTGCGTACAGGCGCGAAAGTGGTTGTGATCTCATCAGGTGGAAAGCTGATTGAAATGGCAAAGGAGAATGACCTGGATTATATCTTGTTGCCAGACAACTGGTCTTCACCAAGAGCTTGTTTGGGATATTCCTTGGTGCAGCAATTGTATATATTAAGAAAATTGGACCTTATTGAGGATTCCTTGATTGAAGAGGTCAAAAAGTCTGCTAATAATTTACAGAAATGGCAAGCAGATATAAAAGTTAAATCACAGCGGGTAGCTTCATTCCTTTTGGGAAAAATACCAGTTATATACACTACGGACAGAATGGAGGCCGTTGCCATTCGTTTTAGACAGCAGATCAATGAGAATGCCAAGCAGCTATGTTGGCATCATGTGGTCCCAGAAATGAACCACAACGAACTTGTTGGCTGGCGTTCTGACTACAAAGATCTTGCGGTGGTCTATTTGCGTAATGAAGATGATTATGCTAGAAATCAAACGCGTATAGACATAAATAAAACGATTATTTCAAATCATACGGACTCGGTCGTGGAACTTTATTCAAAAGGAGATTCCTTGATTGAGCGAGCGCTTTATTTTGTACATTTGGTTGACTACATCTCTGTGTCTCTCGCAGATTTGAAAGGGGTTGATCCTGTGGAGATAAAGGTGATTGATTATTTGAAAAGTGAGTTGGCGAAATCGTGAAGCATATAAAGAGCATATAAGAAATTTAAGCTTTTTTGGTGTGTTCGAGAAGGGCATATAAGATTTTATGGGGAAAAGAGAGACGCAAAATATTGCGTCTGTACGGAGGGATATAAATGAGATAATGCTATGGATCAGGGATGCCCTGATTTTAAGGAAAAAAGGGATGCGGTTGGTCGTATCCCTTTTTTTTTTGTGATTCAAAATGTGGTGTCTGTCACATATATTTTGGGGAGATGGGTTTTTATTCAAATTCTAGCTTCTTTTTAAACGAGCTATCTATCAGTAAATCAGCATGATGCATCTTATGCGCATCCACATCTTTCTAACTTTAGATGTCACTCGGACATTTAAACAATTTAAATCAAATTGTCTGTCAGTCACAAATTATGCTTGTTTGGATTTTAGCAAAAATTGAGTTCAGTAAAGAAGAAATAAAATAAAATATTCTTTTTCAAAAAAAGAAGAAAATAATTTCTTTGGGAGCGATGAACTATTCAAGTATGTCGGTAGATTGAAAGGCAAAAATACACTAAAGTGTTTTTTTTGATGCTCAAAACTCTGGCAGTATATTCTAAAAAATATTCACAAATAAATCTTGTCACGTTTTAAAAAAGATGCACTTTTCTCATAAAAATGGTAGCTTCCAACAGTCCATTTGCATCTCCAGACGTGTGGAGAAAGCATTGAAAAGCAAAAATGTCTGTCACTTTTGTTACCGCGTTTTTCAGCATCTTATTAAAAATATCTAAATATTGTCATCATCAAATAATTACTTATGAAAAGGAAATTATATCTGGCAATTTTAGTGATAGCTTTTATACCTGCTTGGATAATTTACTCAATTTTCATAGTTATAAATTTGATAAAAGTAAGAATAGAAACTTTATTGAAGATCAGCTTATAATTAATATTTACTAAATCGAAAGGCCTAAACATTTTATTCCTTGCTTGAGCGATATTTTATTGTCAGGATTTAAAATCGTTCAGCAAAAAGAATTAATGTGGAAAACTTTTGACAATCGCTTTATCTCCTATAAGAGTTAAAGCAGTGGCACACAATCTTTATTATCCAAATTATGAGAAACATTCAATTTGTTTTTTTAAAGATTTGTTAACCAAAAATAGGGACGCGATTCGTCGCGTCCTTGTTTGCCACCTTTGAGAATGAATGATAAATTATCGCAAATAAAATTAGTCCTAAATTAAATTATACTAAAATGCCAGAATCATACATCCCATTAATGCTACAGAGAGGTGTTTATCAATTTGATCCTCTATCATTTATGCGCTTGCATTTTGATCCGAAGAGGCTTGTTCCAACCCGGCCGGAAAAATCATTTGATGCAAACAGCTCTGATTCTGGACAAGTTCAACCTGGTCAAATCGATTGTGATCGTCCATCTAATCCAGGGCAAGCGAATCGATCCTCTTTAAGTCAGGAAGGAGACGGTGAAGGTGAGGAATGGGTTGCTGGGGAGAGAGAGAGGTGAAATGTGAAATGTAAAATGTGAAATGTAAAATGTAAAATGTAAAAGTGTGGAGTGTGGAGTGTGAAATGTAAAATGTAAAATGTAAAATGTAAAAGTGCGGAGCGCGGAGTGTGGAGTGTGAAAGTTTATTTTGAAAATGAAATGTGTTGTTAAATTTATAATGTAGTGTTAATGTTTAAAACGCTGGCGCTCGAAAAAGTTCGATCAAGATTCTGATTTTGTCAGTATCATAATGCTGATCGAATGTGTACTAATAGGTTAAGAGCTAATCTTGGGGGTTAGAAAAAAAACTGTGAGTACATGTAGCGCCAGTGACATTATTTTTTTTGAAACGCATCGATAAAAAAGAATTTATTTAATTGTTTTGGTGAACATAGGTAAGGGCGTCCTTGTTTTTTTGCGCCCTTATTTTTTTTGTTATTGATAGTTGTTTGTAAATGAAATTATCAGATCATGTTTTTAAATCGAAAAGATCTGATAATCTGATAATCTGCCTGCCCATAGCGAAGAATGAGCGAGGGATAATCTGATAAATTTAAAATTTTTAAAAATCATTGTTTAATTGGGGTTAGACATGGGGGAGACAAATTATTTGTTTCCCCTATTTTTTTTGGGATGCGGTTTGTGTTCCATTTTTTTTATAGGCTGTGATCATGAACCACATAGGGCACATTAGGATGCACAATAGGCACTATAGAAGGAAGCATTATTGAGAAGGGAATTACTTTATCCAATTTTTGAATCACTCTGCTCATTCTTCGCAGGGGCAGGCCCAGACGGGCACGCCCATGCGGGCAGGCCCAGACGGGCGAGCGGAGTTTTTTTTTGATTATGCTGATTACACGGACGACCGATCGATTTTTTGCGCATGCAAAAATAAATGTCCAGTGGACATTCAAGGAGGGGTCCTGAAAGGAGTTTTATATAAGGGGCTTCGGGTAAGGACTACTTGGGTGCGACTCATCCCCCCTGGCCGGCAGGCCCGGACGGGCAGGCAGCCCTTCTCTGACCAGAGAAGGGAGTTACTTTGTTGTCCTTATAGACCAAGAATGTTTGAGGGGAGTTCCTTTTTTTGAATCACTCTGCTCATTCTTCGCACGGGCAGGCCCAGACGGGCACGCCCATGCGGGCAGGCCCGTGCGGGCAAGCGGATTATTTTTGATTGCACGAATTGCACTGATCCCTTGTTGGTTAAAGTATAAACTGTAGGTACTTTTAAGGAAAATTGTTCGTGGCGTAGGATTTTTAAGATTGATGGGATCATAGGATTATTCTTTTGTGCACCCTAGTCACAAAATTAACAATTTGTGACCAGTTTCATTCGTCCAGAAAGCTTTTATTACTGGAATAAATATTTCAGTTATGAAAAACATAGTCATTATACTCGGCAGTTTGCTCTTGCTCCAAAGTTGTTTGGAGGATCTTTCGGATATAGGATCTTATGAGGTTGAGTTGGAGTCGGGAAGTATCCGACAAGATTTGGCAATCCCCTTACTTAATGCGAGTGTCAGTATACAAGATGCTTTGGACAATTTTGAGACCGGTGGATATCTGGAGGTTAATGATGATAAAAGCATGACCGTTGTCTATGAGGGAGAAGACGTTTTTTCACTCACGGGAGGGGAAATAGTTGACATAAAAGATTTTGAAATATTTGTCCCTGATACCTTGACCGAATTTGATTATTCCATCTTAAATATCCCACTGAATATTGATGCCGCCATCCTTGAACAAGGGATGTTGGATATAAGCTTTGAATCAATTGAGCAAGAAGACCTAGACATAGAAATCTTTATATACAACCTGGATGTTGCAGGTGAAACCTTTATGTTGCCGATTGATCTGCCCTATAATGGCACGGCACCTGTGAAGATGGAAAAAACTGTTTCTATCGCAGGTCACAAATTGGACCTTAGTGAGGATATGATAAAAGTATATTATCGTGCGACGACTCCCAATGGAACCGCCAAACGGCTTGAAAATTTTTGGATAGACTTCAAAGATTTAGAATACAATTTCATACAAGGATCCTTTGATCCGTACAAATTTGAATTTGAGGCAGATAGCATCAGCATAGATGTTTTTGATGACTTTGAAAGTGGAGACATCTTCTTTGATGATTTGGAAATCAACATCTTCATCGAGAACAGTTATGGAATCCCTATCAGCGTGGGATTGGATTATTTTAGAACGGATAAAAACCCGTATGAGGCCTTAAACTTAATCTCTCCATTGGATGAGGGACTTGCTGTACCGTATCCGGATCTTTCCGAAATTGGTCAGAGCAAAAAGACCGCCTTCACTTTTGACAATAGCAACACCAATATATTTGACCTCTTTAATGCTGCGCCAAAATTTGTTTACTACAAAGTCAATGCATTTGTAAACGAGACAGGCAGCAATGAAGTCGGATTTGTAAGCACGAGCTCCGAGATAAAAGTGGATGTAGAGGTGGCAGTCCCTATGAAGTTTAGAGCGGAAGATTTTAGAATAGAAAGCAGCAATGACTTTGACATCGATCTTGCTTCTCTTACAGAAACGGGCGATGTTAATGTGGAAATTGAGGAACTTGAATTTAAATTAATTACAGAAAATGGATTGCCTATTGACCTAGAATTGCAATTGTTTTTTGAAGACGATGATGGCAATGTGCTTACTAGTCTATTTCCAAGTCAAACGGAATTGATTTCAGCTGCACCGATAGACGCAGAAGGTAAGGTGATGGATACTACGATCTCAGAAACATTCATTGCTAAGCGAGGCAGCGACTTGGAGATGATTGATCAGGCAACTCAGATTAGAATTGCGGCGATGGTATCTACTGCCAATGGAGGAAGTAGCAGTAGCAAGTTTTATACAGACTATGCTTTGGATTTTAAATTGGGGGTGCGGTCGGTTTTATACTTAGGTAATTAACTTATATAGTTTTTTACCACAATAGACACATGCTGATAATCCGGAGAAATCTGATAATCTGATAATCTGATAATCTGATAATCTCTAATTTTGAATTTTGAATTTTAAATTTTGAATTTTAAAAATTTAAAAATTTATCAGATTATCAGATTTTCGAATTTATCAGATTATCAGATTTAACCCGATTATCAGATTTAAAAAGGATTATCAGATTAATAAAACCCGATTATCTCTCGCTCATTCTTCGCTATGGGCAGGCAGATTGAAATAAACTGATAAGCTGATAAACCGATAATCTGATAAATTCTAAAGTGTAAGATTTAAAAATTAATAAAAATTTATCCCTCGCTCATTCTTCACTATGGGCAGGCAGATTGGAATAAGCTGAATTAAAAAATAATTGTTTATGAAAAATTATATGGCTTTAAAAAAAATATTTTTAGTTGGAATAGTTCTAGTCGGACTTTGCCTTTCGGCGAAAGCCCAGACCGAACTATCCAGTATATTCATGGGCTCGCAGATGGTGCAGTCTGCCAATTACAATCCGGCAGAGATGAACCAGTACAAATTGAATGTACATGTGATTCCTTCTATCAATGCGGGCTATTACAACAGAGGATTTAAAGCATCATCTTTCCTAAGGCAGGAAGGAACGATCTTTAGGCTAAATTTAGAAGAACTGATCGCGACGGTAAAAGATAAAGGCATCGACATACAAGCTGGAGGGCGGATAGAAACGCTGGGTGTCGGATTGACAATTGACAAATGGTCTGTTCGTTTGCAGCATGCGATCAATAGTTATAATTCTGTACACATACCTGATAGTAGTTTGGATTTTCTCCTTTCGGGGAATGGCAATTATATTGGGCAGACTGCAAATATCGGTGTACAAGTAAATAGTCTGACGTATAGTGAGTTGGGAGTGCAGGTGGCGCATGATCTAAATGAGCAACTCAATATCGGTATAGGTATCAAATATTTGTCTGGAATTGCGGCGGTGCAAACGGTGAGATCCGAGTTGGATGTGTATACCAACCCGGAATATTATCAGTTGGAATTTACGGCTGACTACTTGCTTAATACGGCAGGCGTTTCTGGAGAACAAAGCAGTTCTGGAGGACTTGGATCCATCTTGTTTGGGCCAAACAAAGGATGGTCTTTTGATTTTGGAGCTACGTATCAGGTGGATGAGTCTTTAAAAATAGGCGCTAGTTTTATGAACATCGGGAGCATCTCCTGGCAGGAAGATGTGCGCTCGTACAAGAGCTATGGCGATTACTCCTTTGATGGCATCGATGTTGGGCCATTATTGGAAAATGACAAAATAGATTTTGAAGCCAACCTAGATTCTCTTGAAGCATCTTTTGAAGTAGAGGAATATTCGGCACGTTTTCGTACGGCTACGCCGCAGCATATTAATTTGTACGGAACCTACCAGTTAGAAAATGGCTTTCAGCTGGGCCTACTCTACCGGCTACAAGGTCAGTTTTCAAATAACTTGCATGCCTTTGCCATCAATGTCAAAAAAGACCTTGGAAATATCTTTAGTATTGGGACGCAGTACGCCTACCTTGCTCCAGGCTCTCACAACATCGGTCTGAATGCCATGCTCACGCTTAAGCCGGTGCAGCTGTTTTTTATGACGGATAATATTGCAGGGGTTTTTGATGTGCTGGGAAGTCGGCAGGCTAATTTTAGAGTTGGGGTTAATTTGGTTTTTGGGGGGAGCATATAAGGGAGGATATAAGGGAACATATAAGAGACTACTTAGGTGCGACATCCACCTTCTCTGACCAGAGAAGGGAGCTACTTTTTTTTTATTATAGACCA
>CALIIW010000332.1 GCA_938018185.1 uncultured Saprospiraceae bacterium | reverse complement strand
ATAAGTACCAGTGGTCATTACTGACAAACTTGAAGCGGTGCTTCCACCTGTCCATTCATAAGTCAAGCCAGTTCCTGTTGAGCCTGATGCATCTAACAAAATACTTGTTGTCGTGCAATTTAACTCAGTGCTTGGAGCACTAATACTAGCCGTTGGTGGTGTAATGTTTTCTGTAATTGTTTCTGAAGTAACTGCTGTACATCCATTAGATGCCGTAACTGTTACAAAATAAGTACCAGTGGTCATTACTGACAAACTTGAAGCGGTGCTTCCACCTGTCCACTCATAAGTCAATCCATCCCCCACTGAACCTGAAGCATCTAATAGTATATTTGTTGTAGCACAATTCAGCTCTGTACTAGGGGTAGATATATTTGCCGTTGGTGGTATAACATTTTCTGTAATAGTAATGGAGTCAACCGATGAACATCCATTGGGTCCTGTCACCGTGACAAAGTATTCACCAGAAGAAAATACTTCTAAAAAAGTATTTTGACTACCTCCTGTCCAATCCCAAGTATCAAAAAAACCAATTTCTGGGTCAAAAAAAGTAGAGGCATCCAAAATTATACTTGTAGTTATACAATTCAACTCGGTAGTTGGTGAAGTGATATTAGCGATTGGTGGTAATAAATCTTCTCTTATTTCAACACTATCTATGTCCGTGATAAATAATATTGTGTCTGTAACCAATAAATAATAAGTTCCTGGATTGCTTACAGTAATCATTGTATCTGTACTGATCACCCCAATAGTATCAGACCATTCGAAAGTTAATCCTGTACCAGTAGAAAGAGATCCATCTAAATCAATTGTAGTAACATCACAAGTTAGGAAAGTTGTAATATAATCGATGGTAGCCACTGGATGACCCACACAGGGGGAACCTGCATTAAAACTAAGCGACCATGAATTTAAAACTCCAACATCTCCACCGGCACCATCACATGCAGACAGAATCCAATCTCCATTTAAACATTCGCCGTCAAAAGTAGACAGCAGTTCTTCAGGGATG
Organism: uncultured Saprospiraceae bacterium; assembly: GCA_938018185.1. Taxonomy (GTDB): domain Bacteria; phylum Bacteroidota; class Bacteroidia; order Chitinophagales; family Saprospiraceae; genus JALZVN01. The sequence continues at coordinate 20,276 of CALIIW010000332.1, read as the reverse complement.
AACGATCCAGTAAAAGGAGGGGTCCCATCTTGTATTGGCCCATCAGCTCCTGTATCAGAAAATTCCGTTGCTGTGTAATTATCTCCATCCCCTCCATTTGCTTGGGATAGAATTATAGTTGTTCCATTTGGTGAGGTTAAGCTTAGGGTTAAATCTTCTACCCAAGTATGTGTTATATCTAAATTGACTTGATATAAGGATGCACCTACTTCACCAATTCCGGTGACATTGACAAAGAATTCGTTATCTGTACAGGGAGGGCCGCCGGTGTCATCAACCAAATCACCTCCGGTGCCATTAAAGGTTTGGGTGTAGCCTGTTATTAAAGAGGCTATCATCAATATCATTAGCAAAACTCCTTTCTTTGAAGGACGTAACTTTTGAATAAAAAGAGACCCAGCGAAAGCCATCACTTTGATATAAGAAAAATTGAAATTTAAAAATATTTTCATCGTTTATTGTTTATCACAACATTAAGACTACAAGGCTTTGTTATCTATTTGATTGATTTTTCTGTATTGAAAAAAGCAGGTCTTTGCTATTGCACCATCACTGATTTTACTTCGCTCAGATCACCAGTCCAGCCATTGGAATAGCGGACCCTTACCGCGTAGTTGTACAAGACATTCGACTGCACCGTGCTATCTCTAAAACTGGCTTCTTCCACTGTCTTATAAAAGGTCAATGCCTTGCTTCCCGACGAGCGGAATACTTCGAATGTGTAAGGTACTTTTTCCAACTGCTTGCTGCCCGGATCAAAAAACCATTGCAAAGAAGCTGATGTCTCATCACGCTTAGATTGATCATCGACACTGAGATTTTGAACTACTATCTTTTCGGCAGGAAAGGTAATTCGTCCACGTTCGATATTTGACATTTCAGAAAGATTATTGGAATCATCATATGCTTCTACAGCATACTCCACAAATTCATCAATCACCAGCATGGTATCGACAAAGGCTAATGTGTCGGTAGGTTGTATAGAGTCCAACAAGTACCAATCCGTTTCTTCGGGTATTTTTTTATACAATATGTAACCTGCGACATCTTCGCTGGTACTTTCCGTCCATTCAATTTTTAACGTTCCATTTTCTTCCTTTACTTCAGTGAGAAAAGGCCTGACGGGTGCGACATAATCAGGTCGAATGACTTCAATAATTTCAGAAGGTTTTCCTTTATTATAAGCATCGTCCTGAGCCCGCATACAGAAATAAATCTTTTTATTGAGGCTCACAGCTTCTACCTGCCAGGAATGATAATTTTGATCGGCATTTATCATATATTCGTTCACCAATGACATCTCCTGGTCTGGACTGTTGCCCCAGTAAATCCAGTAGCCTTCAACATCTTTTGCCAAGCTGGGCGCCCATGCAATAAAGACTTTCCCAACGCTGTCAATCTCTCCATGCAATTCGAGCGGAGGCTCTGGTGGGATGTAGTCTGGTACATTGGCAAACTCCACAATGGACTGACTGGTGTTGCCATTCACATCTTTGCTCATAACAGTAAAATAAAAAGAACGATCTAGATCCATATCCCCCAAACGAAGTACAAAGGAACTTGTATCTTTTGACAGCTCCGGGCTAACGGCGGAAAAGTCTTCCTCCGGATGTTCAGCTAAAAGTACCTGATAAGAAGCTAAATCTTCTGATTGACCATTTCTTTCTTCCCAGAACACTACTATTTCATTGCTGTCTTCATTATAAATGGCATTCGTGATTGAAGCGTTGTTGGGTGGTCTCATATCGAGTGCCTCACCCTCTGCATAGGCATATTCACTCCATTCTCCAAAGCTGTTAGAGCCTTTGATTCGGTAGTAGTATTTTTTGTAATTCGTAACATATTCGTCGTTATAGAAATAGTTTTTCAAAGCAAAATCTTTGGACTCACCAAATACAATTGGAGTCGGTGTGATGACGGTATAATTTTGACCATCTATAGATTTTTCGACGATGTAAGATCCATATTTCCTGGAATTATTGGACTTATCCCAATTGAGGGTGATCCTACCATCGTCAGGTACAACACGTAATCCGGTAGGTGCCGCCAGGGGCTCAAAGACATTGACTACATTTGCCCTTCCCATAAAGAATGGATCCTCTAAGCTGGCTGTAGTGATCGAATAGACATATCTTTTTCCGAGACTTACTTCTTTGTCTACATACCTCAGTCCAAGTATATCGGCAGCTAAAGGAGATCGATCGGCAACTAGCAAGGCATAGCCAAAGCGGGTTTTAAAAATCATGGATTGTTCATAAAAATTAAGTTCGGGGTGTGCTTTTGTGTATTGCTCTCCGTGCAGTACAGCGCCGGCGGCCAAGGCCATTGAATCAGAGGCAATTCGTTCCGTCAGATCAGATTCTTTCCAGGGGAAAACATGAGCCAGGGTGTCTATTCGGCCTTCCACTTCTTGTCGGGTAATGATGTAACCATCTTTCAATGCATTCAGCCAAAGCTCCCCTTCTGTGGGTGCCCATCTCAGTACAATGCTATCCCCATAGGCTCTTGCCAATCCATGAACGCTTGCCAAAGGTTTTTGTGGTTGGGTGGCGGCTAACATTTCTGACAAGGACATATTGGCCGGGAAAGCAAACTTTACGGGCGAATAGCTTGGATTTTGGGTATAGGCATTCAAAGTATTTTGAATGATGACGTCACTCGATGTAGCAGAGCCATTGGCTTTTATGGTGTATCGATAGATTTTATTAGTCGACACGTTAGCGTCTGTAAAGCCCAGGCCAACGGCTGCTGCAATTGCCTCCGAATAGATGGTTTCATAAACGATGTAGTTGAAGCGCATTTGTTCCGCATCCATCAATTCATTTTGCTCAAATTGGAAGTCTTCGTCATATAAGATAGAGCCAATGGGAGCCATTAGCCCCTCTTCCATCTCTTTGTTTTGTTCAAACCAAAAGGCATCCTTAGGAAGTATATTGGACTGAATGGTTTGAAGTGATCCGACGGGCTTACCGGTTGCATCTAATTCTGTTCTTTCGATGCTGTAACCTCGAGTTAGTTGCTGCTGCCAAATTGCAGGGGATGTGGGGTGCCAATTGAGTTGGATAGCTCCCTCTTTTTCAATGGCTCTTATAACCATATTTTCCATCTTATCCTGTCCTGCCAACTTTGTCATAGCGAGGCTAGTAAATAGCAGAAGAAAAATTATTACTTTTTTCATTTTCGTTTTATTCAATTTTATTTTGATTGAAGTTGTTTAAAAACCTGTCCGGCTGGCCAGACGGGCTCCAAAAATGCTTAGAAACGATATATCATTCAACCCTTCAGCTTTTTTCTCACTCAAAGCGCTTTGATTAGAACAAAATTTCTATTTCTCATCGTCATTTCGAATTTTTAAACCACTTTATTGATATTCATATCTACCATTTCTTTTCATACGCTTGATTCGCAAAGGCATACCTTCCAGATCTGCATTTTCTTTCTGATATTTATTGTATGGATTTTCTGTGTCTGCCTCTTTAGTTGGCTCCAAATAAAATAAAGGATAAGCGGCAGAACTAATCTTATACCATTCACCTTCCCCTTTTATTATCCAATTCTGATTATCGGAATCTGTACATGTTTCAAGACTTAAATTGTATTGATTATTTTGTGCTGGAGTAATTGTCAAACATTTATCTGGCTCTTTCTCGATTTTCAATTTGTAATAGGTACCAGTAGCAGAAACTGTTTTTAAAATCTTCCAATCATGTGATCTTTGACTTTTGAAATTCATATCTTGATCAAACTTATAGCTATCCAGCGATTCCATTCCCATTTCACCACCTTTAATATGATATTTTTGAGGGGAGATGTTGTACCAATAGTTTGGATTGAATAAACCGCAAATAACTTTATTTATCTCTTCTCTATCATTAAATATTTGAATAACTGTCTGATCTGATTGTGTTTCAGCGGTAGTAATTACATAATCTGGCCATGAGGGTGCTTTTAGATACTTACCCGTTGCCAGATTTTTAAATGCAAAACAATTCTCCCCTTCTTCCGGTAGTTTAATTACTTCCCATCTAGCGCTACTAGGAAATTTTTCTGTTGTATACGGACTAACGCAGTGCAATCTTTCTCCGGTATCATTTAAACATCCAACTATAAATTGATTTCCACATGTATTTGGTGCAGTAAAAATTATTGTCCCTCTAATGTATCTCCCCGCTTGTTGATACAAAATTTCATAATCGCCTTCAATAGATCCATCATAGTCGGCCTTAAAGGTTAAAAAGTAAGAATTATCTTTGGCTTTGATTCCGGAGAAATCTCTAAAACCAGGTTGTTTGTAAATGTTAGAAGAACTCTTATATCTTTTAGAGATATTGCTATCAGAAAATTCTTTAAAGCTAAATCTGATTATGTTAAGCGCTTCCGATATCTCGTTGGTCAAGCTTGGTTGACAAAGTTCATTCAATTCTCCGGATAGATATTTACCAGTACTTTTGTTTTTTATCCTTATGACCTCTTTGGCTGCATCCACTACCTCTACTACCCATATGGCATTCTGGTTGCTGGAATTTGAAGCATTAAAATCGTCCATGACAAGATTTTCACCATTCTGTTTCATCAATTTATTGGTTGATAAATTAACCAGATTGAAATTGCTTGAACTACCGCCGTTCGCGATCAATTTCCATTTTTGTTGTTCCGAGTCATTTTCGAAATAGTTAGCAACAGCCTTTTCTCCGTCAATTGTTAAGTACTTTTCAGACCTTGAAAAGTACAAACGGAAGAGGTTAGCAGCACTATAATCAGGCGTATTGAATTCTAATTCTGAATCAGGCTTATGGATCAACTGGACTTCTTGTTCATAAGTATAAACCCTTGACGTATTTTTTTCAGTTAAAATATAAAAATCACCTTCCTTTTCTTCATTTTTGCGGATATGAACGGGTTCTACTACATAACCGTCACTGAAATAATTATGGTCACTGAATTTTTCGTTATAAATTTCATACAAAGGATCTGAGGGACAGCTCCCAGGCGATACTTTAATTGTCCAACGCTGCCGCTTACTTCCTTTTGTTCTTTCATTATCAGAAAACCTGCCATAATAAAAATCATCATTGTAGAATACATTATGTCCTTCTTTTATGATTCGATAAGACTTCCCTGCAAAAACATTCTCCAAAGCATAGCTATCAAAATTATAATCCGTTCTTTCCTGATGAATGAATGTAACATGATCGTCAGCACTGTAATCAGTCAAACTAACAGAACAATTGTCCTTGTCAAAACCAAGGTATTTATTATACCTCTCCGCCAATGCGAGACGTTTTGTTGATTCAGGAAAGTCAATATTAATAAGCCATTTTGCATTAGGATCAACCGTTGATGCATCATCTAATTCTATCAACTCATTTCCCTCCGTTTTTGCGGCAAGAATTTTATTTGTTTTTTTGTTCTTAATCTTATAAATTGGCTTGCTACCTTCTTTCTCTCCTATTTTAATGAATTGCCATAGCTGAGATTCAATACCAGGGTCGCCACCAGTCAAGCTGATATCTTGATCCAAGACGCCACCATTGCCATCAATTAAAATTCTATAGAACTGGCCTTCTGTCACCACTTCTTCAATTACGTCCGTCTTACCTTTAAGTAATTCTAAGTCTTCATCGATGATATCTAGAAGAAATTTACAATTATTTAATGAAGTCGAACGAGTACTAACCGGATTATAATTCACGTATCCTCCTCCATACTTTGTAATAAATTTAGATAGATAATGTCCACCTGATACTAATTTTACCTTAGCTGAACGGATAACCACCTCTGTATTACCACGTCCACGTCCATTGCTCACTGTACTGATATCCCACAGATGATTTATATTGATTCTAGAGGTGTAATCTTCCCAATCAAGGTTGCCGTTGTAGACAAGCTCTTTCTTCGTATTTTCTGTTACATGAAGAATTTTCCAATACAAACCTACTTTTACAAATTCAAATTCGGAAGCGGAACCTGCAGATTCAGCTCTCCAGATTTTACCAGCATCATTAACATACCAGGGCTCATCCCAATCATCCCAATCACCCTTTTTTTTGGGAATGATTCTATATCTAACGTTTTGCTTCACAGGATCCGCTATTTCAATAATCTTAATTCCGGTGCCTAAGTTGGCTGGAAGAAAATCATTATGTTCAGAATTAGAGTAAGATCCAGGAAAACTAAATCCTGATCCCTTCAAAGAAAACAAGTCCGTATTATCAATAGATATTACATCCAACTTTGTTTCCCCAACTTTGCCATCAGCGTTGTTTTTAAACCTAAAAGCATTCTTACCCAGATATTTATCAAATGGTGCAAATATGGCCTGATGCTTTATGGTGTTTCCTTCCTGAAATTTATTAAACGACCATTTTTTGAAAAAATCATTCTCTGTGTTTCCACCATTTCGATAGATGGTCTTATCAGCATCAGTAATAAAATAATACCATCGATCAGAACGCACTATACCAGATGTCATTTGAGCATCTTCTGCCTGTCTTGTTCTGTCGGGTTTGAGCAAAAATGCTACTTTATCATAAGCATCTAAATTGGGGATGTATTCATCCATCTCTTCCCAGGTTTCTTTTTTGGGAAACTCGATGGTCGTTGTTCCATGATAGCTGTAACGATGACCAGTTTCATCGGCAATGAATGCAAATTTACGGGAAGCCTCATCCAGATTGACCGGAATGATCCAACTATAATCATTCCCCCCCCCATAAGGATCATTGATGGCACCAAACTTGAAAAATTCTCCTTGAGGATAATTATCTAAGTGCCATTTTGCAAAGTCCGAAACCCTGTTACGAGGAGTAAGTCCATAAGCCTGATCAAACTGACTACCAATATGAGATAACCAACGCATCTGATTGAGTACGATCCGCGACCGTAAATCCTGAAATATGAGATCAAAACTTTGGCCTTCTCTAAACACAGGTTCTAAATAGGATCCATCCTGTCTGGTTGTTCTTTTCCAGTACTTATTTACTGGATAGAGTTGATGGAATAATTTGTTGTTGTTAATTTCAGCATCGCTTAGTTCCCGACCATAGAAATTATCTTTGTTAGTATCATTTTCGGGCAAGTAAAAATTATAATTCCATCCGGTTCCATCAGTAGTCCCATCTCTATGTCTTTCAAAAGCAGAGCTCTCCTTGAGCACGAGTCTTAAGTAATTACTGAGTTGAGGTTTGTTGGCTCTCAAGTTATCTAAATATTGAATAAGTGAAGGATGCATTCCAGTGGCTTTACCATTGTGCATATATCTATTTTGAATAGTAAGTGCCGGACCATATTGATTCTGATAGCTGATCTTGGTGTTTTGTCGAATACGAGCTAAATCAAATTTGTCGAATCCTTCTCTTCGTTTTTCATTGGGTGCATACTTTTCATCTCCATAGTCGCCTGTTGTAAGAATAAAATAAGCATCTTTGGTGGCATGCTCCTCTGATTTCAATAATTGTTCAGCAGTCAAGATATCTTCATCAGGATGATTGAAATCATTTCGCAATATTTCACTGGATACATATTTAGCTTGCTTCTCTTTTAATTTGTCATAAAGTTGGTCATACTGACTTACCGCAAAATGATATTCATAAATGATCTTAGTACTATCGACTACTTCTTTTAACAATTCTTCATCTAAGCCTTTCTTCATATATGAAACCTTGGTATGATACTGATCACCCAAAACAAAAGTGGCGTCTTTATCTTCTAAAGCCAAAGATGCTTCAGTTTCCGTAGTAGCTGCTAAGTTTTCAATATTGGGTCTACGGATCAAACGGATTTTACACATCTTTCCTTTTTGACCTGACAAATCCACCTCTTTAAAATCGGGGAAACTCACTTCACTTACAGGAACCGTTTCTACTTTAACCACAGGAATTTTGTAAGTACCATTGATCGGTGTTTCTGTTATTACTGATTTTGTCAAAGTTCCACTGGAAGGATGCTTATCGACGGTTATCTCCTCAATATCTACTTGTACTCCTTTATCATTATATTTTGTCAACTCGATTACATATTCAAATGGAACCTTCTGCCCTTTTATGGTAGTTTCTTTAAGGAAGATATGTTCACTCACTCCTTCCACTACATTTCTTTTGAATCTCAATTTAGGTTCAGCGTATCCATCATGCCAAAATCGCTGGCGGTAACCCGGAGCCTGTGATTCGATCATAGCGGTATTGATAACATCCGGAAACTCTCCAGTCACAAAAAACAGGGTATCACTTTCAATGGCATCAATAAACTCGGTTGGGTCTGTATCTTTTTCCTTTTTCTTCTGTATCCTTGTGGTTCTCCATTCTCTTTCGTCATTTTTATTGTCTTCAAATTTAAAGGTGTACACGATAGCATACCTGTGCAAAGGCTTCAGGTAGTCGGAAAAAGATAAATGGACACCGTATCTATCGTCATTATAAGCAGTAACGCCCGGCACCAACTTATTAGCCGGCAATGCAACATCTCCATCTGGAATGACTTTTTGTTTATCATCTGTATATTCCCCCAAATCATAAACTCTGAAACCATCATTTTCGAGTGTAGGTTTAAAGGCATCCAGGCCTGCTCTGGATTCTACCGTAGCATGATCATTATCAGGATCAATATCTCTCTGGAATTTCAATTCCTGATCCAAAGGCATGTTGGTGGCGATTCTGATGTCGGAAAAGATGTTGACCTCCTTTTCGCCATTTCCCGGGAAGGAAGCTGCAAAAATAGGCAGGTCAGCAATGGGCGATGGAGTATCCATATTATCACATTTCTCTCCAAAGATGGCCTTATGATGTACTTGTCCTTTAACTAAGCCGCCCAGTAGATCGTATTTAGCTAAGACATCTCCTCTGAAGTAACATGGATTTGGGAATTTGGCCTGCAACATCATGGCTGCAGTCATATCCAGAATATTTACCTCCCCACTCGCAAAGGCAAAGTTATACTTTAGTTTAAGTTTGGCGTCCATATAAGCAAAAGCATTGGCTTGTGCATACCAGCCATGAAAACCAATCCCCTGTCTTATTTCATCTTCCTGAATAGTCCCATCACCATCCTCGTCGACATGGCATTCGATATCCCCGTAGTTGATGAGGCCCAGGTCAAAACCAATTTTTGCAAAAAGTGCTGCATGCAATGGTCCCAGGTCAGCTTTAACATCAAAGGTCAGACGAGACCCGAGTATCAAACCATTCCCTTTATTCATACCAGCTGGGGCTTTATTCGAACTGCCTTTAAAATCGTCGAAATTGGAAAGCTCCGGTAAGGATTGTAAAGCAGTAGGAAAGCCGTCGACATCGTGCCCTACCTGTGCGTACAATTCAAAAAGTAATCCCCCATTCAGGGATGGTGTTTTAGTTGTTTCTGGTTCTGGCTCAGTTTGGCTTGGGTCTACAACTTCAGGTGCAGGATTAGACCTACCGCTGACGCCAGGTATTTTTAATGCTATTGAAAGCGGGCTAAGTGTACTCGTTGATTCTGAGCCCCAGCTTCCGAGCTTGGCGCCAAATTTTTTCTCATCTCCAAATGAGATTTGGAAAGTACCTTCAGCAAATCCGGTGGGGAGTCTTTTTTTAGGAGGTTTGGAGGAAGCAGGAGGACCACTCTTTAAATCTGATGCTGATGCAAAGCCCGTTGGTGTTGGTTTAGAGTGCGGTTCGTTAATATCTTTTGGATCTGTTGCACCCAGGGCTTCCAATGATCCGGGAATGGCAATAAAGGCATTTTCAGCATTTGGGAATCGCCCCTTGACTCCCACTTTTCCAGTTAATAATTTGGGTCTCCAATCAAATCTTAATGAAGCATATGCCTGGGCCGTAGATTCTACTCGTCTATCATGAACACTATTCGGCAAAAAATAAGCGTTGCCTTCAATAAGTATGCTTTCAAAGGTCAAACTCTCTCCATTTTTTTTGGAAATTTGCATGTCAATCATTACATCTCCCACTACGGTAGGTGGTGCACCTGGTGGCTTGGGCAGTCCTGCAATCAATGAAGCATAGCCACCATAAACACCTTCACTTGGATAATAGGTTTTGCCCGTAATTCCCATTCCTGGCGTCAATAAACTATTAACATCATCAGGAATCTCCTTGCAATCATCATTATCTTGCCCACCACAATTACAGGCATCCGTCGCACTGGATGCTGCAGCCTTAGCAATCGCATTTTCATCTGATAATTTAGATTCGCCTACTTCATCATCAGATTCTGGATCCGAAAAAATCGAAGCTGCCGCTGGCAACATCATATTATATCTAAACCCGCCTCCAATACCATAGATTGCTAACACAGGTGCTGATGGAGGAATGGCAAATCCACTCTCCAGAGTGCCTTCAAAATCTAGGAAAAAATATCGGTAAGCTTCAGGTTCCGTTTTACCTTCAGGGATAAAGTCTTTAAACACTTGGGTATTTTCATCAGACTTGTCAAGATCCAAATCCTGAGTTGTTGAGGCAAATTGTCCATTAGCAACAACCCCTAGTTCATCAAAAAGCATTATATCTAAAAAGGCCTTAAACCCTGAGCCCCATTGAGAGTTCCCTGCCGCATTTTCCCTTAGAATGTTTAAACCTCCAGAAATTTTCGCCGGACCAAACTCTCCTTCTATTTGTATGCAATTGAGTTGAATCGAAGCATCTCCAAGGCCATTGGCATTACTAAATGTATTAACTATAGAAAACTTAGCTGTTGCCTTAAGGCCTGAAGTTGAAGCTTTTTCAGATGCTGGCTGAGGAGAGGTAGAGGCATCATCATCACCAGAATCATTCACTTTATCGTTCATAAAATTGATATCGACAACAAAACCGAATTTCAGTTCGGTTTCACAGCCAGAGGCAGTACTTAGACTAGAGGCACATAAGCTCGGTTGATTGATCGACACAGGAAATCCATTGACACCGTTATCGTACAAATCCCTAATACCCACATCAGGGAAGTCGGCGTTCCTTCTCTTTCCTGCCCCCCAAATGCCTCCGCAAAAAGATTTAATTCCTTTATATACCTGATCACCGGTACAAGTCGAAGATCCTTTATTGATGGATAAATCTTTGAACGTAAATAGATTTAGCACCACTTCCAGGCCCCCAATTCCTTCTGGTATATCTTCTCCAAAAACAGCATCTACCACTTCACTGGTAATGAATATACCTGCTTTGCCTGCAAATTCACATTCACCTTCAAACTCTCTGGTAGCACTATCATAGACCAATTCAAGTGTTCCGGTTTCAAGATTAAGACCGATCAAAGGCAACATGGCGGCATGAAAAACTTTGCCTGACAGATCAACTGATTGAAAATTAGCCTTGGGTTCATATTTTGTCTTATCAAAGGAGACGCTTCCATCAAAGTCGATTATGCCACTGGTAAAATGTTTTGCCGGAGGCGTCTCGTCAAAAATCGGAATGGCTATTTTTCCAGTTACATTGACCTTCTCTTCTTTTAACTGATTAGCATTAAAAGTGAAATTCAAATTGGAAATACCATAATGCCAACCCGCTAATTCAGCCTGTTTGGCTTCTTCTTCACTATTCATCAACACCACGTTATCTTCATCGTAAGATCCTTCCATTCCGCTATTTGCGGCCATGCTGTAATAGAAATTTTGTAAGGTATCTACCAGGGTTGTATCAGCACCATTGTAGTTGCCATAAAATCCAGGCATTTCGAATGCGAATTGTTTGAATACTAATCCTTTGAAGACATCCTGCTTGGTATCCTCTGAGACTTTCCTGATCTGGGAATAGTCGATATAGGCTTCGTATGGAATATTCGTAAATTCATCTCCCGGAACAAAAACCAATTGCTCAGCTCCTTCTACCGAAAAACGCCATTTGCTGCCGTTGACGTCTTTACGCAAAGGAGCGATGAAATTCGTGAGGCTGTTTTGACTGTCATCATCCTGTACCTTTGTCTGGATAACAAAGCTAAATTCGGCCTGACCATGTTTCTTAAAATCAGTGGAAGAAGTCTCCGGGCGTTTAGGGCGAGCTACTAATTTAGATTGTGTATAAGACTGCTCATTGTATGGGGCGATATATTTAGCCTGAACATTATAAGTCACCAGTCCTTCGCAAGACAAAAAGGCGTAAGTATTGATTTCGGGATCAGGTGTGCTACCAGCATCATTTTTTTGATAGACAAACGTATTATTCTCCGGATCCGTAACACTCAAATCTTTAACGAGATTCATGTAAGTATTGGTCAGGTCAACCATACTGGGGGTTACCTGTATCTTCGCTTTTTGGAACACCAGGTAGTCCTCAGGTGTGCTCCTCATATACACTTTATATACGATGCTCAACTCCATCTCTGCCTTTGTCCAATTATTAGGACTTCCCTCTGTCACTTTAAATCCGGTGATAAAAAGTTGATGATCGTCCTCTTCTGAAAAAGCTTCCCCGGTCATTCCCAGCTTAGCCATATCTTCAGCAGTACTGATGTTGATAGGCAGTTTATTTTCCTCTTTAGTTATTCCAAATCTCAGCTTATTATTTTGGGAAACCGTGGTTTGTGCTGTAGAGTTAGTCGAATTTAATTTAATATCCAGCCATGGGATGTAAATTTCATTGGCTCCAAGGTTTGACGGCCAGGATGGGTTTCCATCACCAATGGTAGGATCGGTATTGGCTTGATCCTTACATTGACAATCTACGGGATCTGTGTCCATTTCAATGTTAACACTTGAATGCTTAAAGGTATTATTGGTGAGGGTGTTGCCCCAAATGGTCATGGTAACATCTTTGTCTCCATCAGTTAAGTGGAATTTCAAACCCAATTCATCCTGATTATCCTCTAGAACATTGTGAATCAATTCCACACTACCAAATTCATAAGGATTGCCTCCAATACTGACTGTAGCATTAGCTCCGGAACCTAAAGTATATCGCTCACCTATTTCAGCAAAAGGATCAACAGCAAGATTGTTCAATTCCAGGTTTTCAATATTCAATGCGAGATTATCAACGCCTAATTGCTCTTTTATGTTGGCAGCTAATTGCGCACTGTTTTGTCCATTACCCTTATGTAATTTTCCAATCACATAATCATTTTCCATGTTGATGGAAAGTACACCAGAGAATTGTCCTTTTGGATAGAAGCTTTTTTCATTGTTGACCTCTTTGACCTCCAACTGGGCACTACTGTTTTCGTTCATTTCCCACTGTCCCTTCCACAAGGGCACCTCGTAGGTACCGGAAGGAATTGACAAATCCATTTGAGGATTGGCATTTGCCACTTTTTCGAGACTACCAGCATATTTAAATGTTTCTGTAAAGACAGGAGTTTTTATTTGCCCGGCCAGGCGAGGTTCCTCTTTTGCATTATCAATAATTTTAAGTGATAAGGTGTCAACACTATAAGCCCATCTTTCTACTTTACCTGATTCTATAGAAACAAGGTTTGTGCCCTCGAATTTTCCATAAGCTACATTTTGTTCATCGATAAATAGGTTATCTGCATTTAAACCAATGGGAGTCGAACCCATAAAGTTATAATCGGATGGGAGGTTGGTGCTAACATTTGTCAGAGACAGTCCTCTCCACTCATTTGTTGTAGGGAGCTGGTATTCTGAAGAAGGATTGGGAGTGATAATAGTCTGGTCGTTCTTAAGATCCAATTGACCGCCATTGGTGTTGAACACCATTTCTTCAATTCCGGTTATTTTAAACGCAGGTAGTTCGTTAACTGTTCCGACATAAGTTGCTTTGTCAATATTTTCATTTTCAAGATTCAAAACAACAGCCTCGCTGTTATCATTCCGTTGAAGCACTGTTTTAACAACTTGAAGATCTGATTCCATATCCAAATCTTTATAACCTTCACAATCACAATTCATCTGACTAGATAAATCTCCGGTATAAGCCAATTGGAAAGCGTTTGTAATTGGGCTACTTAATTCCTGGGAGTTTTTATTTAAAAATACCAGATGCGATCCATTCTTCACCCCATGTGGCGTAGCCTGTAAAGCAGTGGCAGCAAACCGCATGGGTGATTGGCTGTCAGTAAGATTCCAGGAAACTAAATTTAAAAATGCATTAGTTGGTGTAAAATGCATACCTATAACAGCTATCATTGGCTGTCCTTGCTTATCAAAAGCTACTGGCAAATTAGACCCTACATTAGTCGACAAATTCATTCCAGATACCAAGCGTGTTGTGCCAATACCAGTATTAAAAAAGTTATCTAACTCATTAACATAAGAGTCATTGACTCTGGTGGTTACGTTGTCTTTACGTAATTGTATTTCATCCAACTTGTAGGCATGATCGATGATAGCACTTACTTTCCCTACTTCATATACCCTGTTATCACTATTAACTTTCAGCCCTTCAAATTCCACATTGATATAGCTGTTCAACATTGGCACTTGTATTTTTCCTTTTCCCCTAAAGCCTTGCACTCCCCCACTGGCCTCAATGATCTCCATAGTAAAGTAACCCAATGCCACCTTATCCGATTCAACCAATGGCACCGAGATTGGTTCTGTGTTTGAGATCGGTCCAAAGTCCGTATTAAAAACCTCACAGCCCATTGGGGCAGGATTGTTAAATGAGCTTATATCCGTACCGGGTAAATCATTCTCATAATACATAAAAGTGCACACCTCGCTATAGCCATCGTTTTGAAAAAGTTTGCTGGTCGGATAAGCCAAAGAGGAAGCCTTCACTCTCCAGGCATAAACTTTTCCTGGAAGGAGTAAAGGCTCCGCTTGGGTGTATAAAAGGGTTGGACTCATCGTTTTTGTCTTATACACTTGCAATGCACTTTCAAAAGCATCATTGGCATTATAAGTTCCATCAGGAAGTTGTACCATTTCAAATTGATACTCCACCGCACCTGGTGAATTTGAACTGCCTAGGTGCATGGCTTGCCAAGTAAAAAGCTGGTTCTGCGTTTCGGGATATTCCATCTTTTGAGCACAAGAAGGCATAATGATCTGAGGCGCTTGATTCAATTGAAAACTTCCTTGCACACAAAACTTGTTTGAAACAGGAACATTTTTTTCTACTCCAAAAACTTGTAGACAGATTTTATTAAAACCTTCTGGTATTTCCAGTGAGCCAATGCCTGAGCCATTTTGTCCACTTAAGTTTGCACTATTCAAATAGTTTTGAAGCATGTTGCCATCAATCTGCATCATTTGAAACTGGGCTAAAGTAATTGGAGCTCCAAAATAATTAGGATCGGTTTGATAAATGACCTGTCCATTTTGCTCTACACTCAATTGTAGTTGCACTTGCAAAGTAGGCTCCACAGGATCATTAAGCATGGCATTGAAAAATAGATCGCCAGATCTGTCTGTTCCATAAACTCCTAAGTCTAATGACCGAGGAGGTATCAATGCACCAGTTACCTGTACTGGCCAGATTTGTTGCGAAAAAACACTACATGTCAATAATAAAAAAATTAAAACCGAAATTACTTTTTGCCAATTCATCTTAATGTCTTTTCTTTTAATAGATTGTTTCTTTGGTTTTTTGGGGCCAGGTTTGAGGCATTTAATTTTTCAACAAAGCTGCCTTGCAGTATCCTATCTTACCATCGTAATCGACCATCCACCAATACCGATTTGTTTTTTCTAAAACACTTACTTCAATACCTTCCTTCAGTCTAATAATCACTTTGGATTTGGAGGCAGGAGATTCTCTCAAACTAGTCTCCAGTGTGATTTCATACATTCCTAAGCTCTTCAAAATATGCTCTGGTTTTCTTACTTCCTCTTTAACTGAACTTCTGATTTGTTCTTGCTTAGCTAGTTCTGCTGCTCTTGCTAATTGTTCTTGCTTTTGCTTTTCTTCTTCCGCTCTTCTTATCGTTTCCAGCCTGCTTTTCTCTTCTTCTTTTTTAATTTGTTCTAGCCTTGCTAACTCGGCTACTCTTAAAGCTTCCGCTTGTTTTTGGTTTTCTTCTTCAACTTTTCTTGCGGCTTCAAGGCTTCTTTTCTCGGCTTCCATTTTTTTTATTTGCGCTAACTGTGCCTCTTCAATTTGTCTAGCAGCTTCAAGGCTTCTTTGCTCTTCTTTCCTTTTTATCTCCTCTTCTAAGGAGACCTTTTGTAGACCATTTCCTAGATCTTCCACACTACCCGCGCCCTTTTCTGTCAGGATTTCAGATTGGTTAATTTCCTTAGATTGCATTTCTTTTATTTGTTTTTTACCTTTTGTGTTAGAGTCTTTTGTGTCTGGATCAACAGATTCACTTTGACTTAGTCCTTCTTCATCTATTTGCTCTTTATCTTTTTTATCCTTTTTAAATTTTGGTTGAATATTGAAATTATATTGTAAGCCAAGATTGCCTGTCAATTCAGAGAATGAATCTTTCCCATCTTGCTCTGTTCTCAATAGACCTAAATTTAAATTGGCCGACAGGCCTTTAGCTACATTGTACCCAAGATTAAACTGGGCACTTTGGTTGTTGCTCTTGATATTGAGGTTGTTATTATTTTGATAATAATTAACATCAAAACCAATATTCATTTTATCCTCAAGCAGTGATTTTGAGATTCCTAAACCGTATCCGGTTCTCTTGATCTGCATGCCACTTAATTCGTTTTGGTTATAATTGAGCCTTCCCGTAAATCGCCATCCATTTTCACCTAGAATTAAATTGTAAACCAAATGAGCAACCCACATTTGAGAGTTTGCACTTTCTAAAGGATTTTCTATATCATCTCCCACCTCTTGGAGATTGCCACCTATGGTGAAAGTATGTTGTGCAAGACTATCACTGCCTAAGCTATAATTTAAGTTGATTCCAGCATCTTGAGTTATGATGACTGCGTTTAAAGAATCTAAATCTTGGTTCAATACATAGCCTATGTCTGTCGTATTATTGGAGTAATTTGCGCCAGCACTAAAAGCATCTTGTGAGTAAGCTAAATCTCCAGAGTAGACAAACCTAGAAGTAGTCGAGGGCTTTGTTAGATCAAGGTTGTTTGCTTGGATACCTGCACTCAAGTTAGTGTTGATCTTGCCATCAAGCAGGCCAAATGAAAGATTCGCCAAATACTCTACTATATCATTATTGAAAAAATAGGCTCCTAAAGATTTGTAATTTGGGTCTATTCTTTTGAATTGAACACCTGCTGTAAATGCTGCACCTTCATAATCTAAGCTTGCGTCCATAGCACTTGCATACTCAGATGTATTTCTTTCCACAAATAAGAATCTAGGCAACATTCCACTATCTGCTTCTGCATCTTGCGCATTAGGAGACAGTGCGCTAATAGCCGTTTCTGCTCTAAATCTAAATTTTTCAAAAAATAGTTTCTGGACATTTAAACCGATGGTAAGATTTTCTTCTGGACTAGGCTGGTCCGGATTATTCTCTGGAATAAAAATTGAATTAGGATCATCTTCTCCTTTGAATACCATTAAGTCAATGGATTCTTGCTCTGTCCCATAGCCTATTTTTGCTCCCCAACCTAGTCTTTCATAAATTGGAATATTAGGCTGTACCAAGGACAAATCTATGGGCTCAGCTTTTTGAAGCCTACCATACATGGCCGCAATTCTCCAATTACCTGGTGTAAGTTCCGTTCCAGCACCAAAGAAATTTAGATTAGCTAAAGTGAACTTAGAAAAATTCATGCTTCTATGCCCGAGATGAAGTTTTATCCATTTATAATGTGGACTCATTCCGAATCTTACAAAGCGATCCCTTTGGGCTCTTATATCATTACGTATATCATCTTTAAGCGCGTCTACTAATTCTCTAAAATCAGGCAGTGAAGATTCAGTGTTTCGTGCAGTCACCAAGAGAGAGAAAGGGATATTGATTTTAAAGATTCGTATGTTCAGGTTAGTATTCAATCCGTAGAAGAATGGATCCTGGCGATTTTCAATGCCATTAGCGCTATAGGATCTGAGGTTCAAACCAATCCCACCAGAGATTACCAAGGGCTCCCCTATATCAGTCATCCCTTTAAACATATCCTTAAAATATGTTTTGAAGAAACCTTTTTTTGTTGTCTCCTCGAGATTTTCAAGAGGTTCTAATTGTGCAGCTAAGCCATTCGGCAAGCTAAAAAGCACTAGTATTAGTATCCAGGTAAATCCACGCTCTCTCATGTTATTTGGTTTTTTACATCCGTAAAAAAATACAATGCTTTACCTATAAAGTAAATTAATACTTAAGGTTTGTTTGTGTATTTATTTAGAATTGAATTTGGAAGCTTATGCATTCCTCTTTCTAGGCATGCCCAAATCTAAGGTGAGATAAAGTATTCTTCTTTTTCAAAACGGACATTTGCTAGATGAAAATGGACATTAAAATTTTTTCATCAATTATTTTCAAGCTAAAAACGGATTTTTTTTTGAGAATGGACATTTTCTTTTTAAAAACGGACATTTTCTTTGAAAAACGGACATTTCCTTTTGAACACACAAATTTAAAGTTTGTCATTTTTATATTCTTAAAAAGACATGAAACTGTTATTTTTGGCGACTTCAAATAAATAAATGCAATTCTACAATGGGAATCAAATTCCATATATTATTATTTGTAATATACTTGCTATACATCCCTCATTCATTGCACGCGCAGGAAAAAATATTGGGGCATTATAGTAAAACTAATACTGAAAGCTTTTACCTGCCCAAGAATCATATTGAATAAATACACGAAGACAAAGAGGGTGTCAAGAAGACAAGGATTAATATTGCTGCAAATAAGTTTTTATGTTTTGCCTTCTCTGTTTGGGATTTTCGGCTTGCTCCCTTTTTATTTTTATTGGTTAGACTGATAATTAGTTAATACTTCGTTATCAAAATCCTCATTTGGCTACTGCCAAACCCGATAGCTATCGGGACTTAAAAAGCCCGGGCAGCTCGAACATGAATTTTGCCGTCTTTATGGTAATAGTACTGAAGGCCATGGTATAATTCTATGTCCCATGCGCTGCCATTGTCGCTCTCCGTAGAACTCCAGTAAGTAGCATCCACTTCAAAGTTGGTATGTCCATTCTGTTCCAAATTTACTTGAATCAAGTTTAATTCTTCGATTGATGGCAAAAACCATTCGGGGCCGAGATCTCGACATAATTTTGCAGCGATTCCATCAGTATTACAGGCTTTCAAAATAGCACTTGTATTTGCTGCCCCATCTCCAATTTCTGCCCCTGTTCCCTCAGGGACTCCTGTCTTATATGGAACATTGTTTAAATCCTTGATATCAGTACCTTTACATCCCCATTCTGCTCCTTCACTTTGATCTTTAGTTGCTGCTACCATGCCTTCAATTCCAGGTACTTTATCATCTACATCGACAAAGAAGATCAAACCGTCTGCATATTGTTTTCCATATAGCTTCTCTACTGCTACCCCAGAACGGACGATCTCCAAAGGGCTTTCTCCTGCATCCAGACGTGCCTGGATTTTATCCAATATCTTTTCAAGAAAGCCAACATTTTCAGCTTCAATAGTCAATGAGGTGAATCTTAGAATTTGATGACTTTCTCCGTCTATTGTTATCGTATTTGTTTTTGGGTCTAGACTATAAGGTCCTTCATGACTTCCTCCATCTTGATTTACAATAAAACTATTTTCGGAAAAGGATATAATGTCGCCACCTTGATCTACCATATTCCATTTGGTTCCAACCAAATTTTTGACATCACAAGGTAGTTCTCTCTCAAGCTTCTGTTCACCTAAATGTAATGTTATACTATTCGTAAATGTGATTTCTATGTTCGAAGGCATTAGGTAATATTTTCCATCAGATTGCTTCTCAATGGTACTGCTTTTAAATGACTCATCAATATCTCCCGTACCTGAAAATTCACAATCGTAGATTTCTGGATCGCCACTGCGTTTTGTAATTGTCAATTTTATTTCTTCTGGTCCTGAAAAGTACCAAGAAGATGTTTCCTTCGACTTCACTTGCTGAGCTTGAGTCTGCGTCCCATACACTTCCACTTCAGCTAGGTGTAGGTAACCAGCTCTATTTAAAAACACCCTGACATACCTCCCTCTTTTGTTTCCGGACAAGCTTATACTATGCTGATCGGCGCTGGTAAAAGATTGGGCATCGGGGGTAAACAAGTTTTCACTTGTGCTGTTAGCCGTTATTTTCGTTTCGGAAACCATGACATAAATATCATTTGTTCTGTTCCAAACGTCATCATCAGTATCAGTTCGGTTCCAGATTATGATTTCAGAAATATCGTAAATTGCCCCCAAGTCTACTTCCCACCATGGATTGTCGTCTTTACTGGTATGACATACCGAATGAGCTGAATATTTCCCGTCAGTATTTCCGTCGGCGGCCCTTTCACTATTCCCATCAAAATC
>CALIIW010000331.1 GCA_938018185.1 uncultured Saprospiraceae bacterium | reverse complement strand
AAAGCATATAACCATTTCATAGATATCCTTAATTAAATATGGGTTTGCAAGCTGATGCAGTTAGTTAATACTTTACAGGTCTTTGAATAAAAATATTGTTCCAATTACTATAAATACATACAGATATTTCTTATATTCCTACTTCGTTAGTCTACTATTGAAACACCCTATTTATGAATTATTTTAATTAAGCTGAATGAATAAAATTTACGCCTTAGTTGTGTGCCTGATTTTTACACTTGAAATCCACGCTCAAGTGTATGATGATTATCTAGGAGCAGGTAATGTCATTGGCATGAAAGTTACCAGCTCAAGTCAAGAACAAAACGATTCAAGTTTCTATGCAATCTCAGGAACACAGTTGAAACCAGATTTAATTGGTGCCTCAAGATTTTTATCTCAAGCAACAATGGGAGCCTCTTATGAGGATATAGAAAACCTGACCACTGTTGGTATAGATGCATGGTTTGAAGAACAATTTAATTTGCCGTATAAATCTTTCACGCAAAGGTATGATGAACTTCATGAGGAAATTCTAGGAATTATTACTGAAGATGATCATTTGAATAGATACATGTCTTATGTTTTTTATGAAAAGCTTGTCAAAGACAAAGATTTTTTGAGACAAAGAATAGCTTTTGCATTATCACAAATTTTTGTGATTTCACCATATCATGGCTCTTCACTTAATAACGGCAGTCATTACAATGTTGTTTATTATGACTTTTTATATTCAGGCGCATTTGGAAACTATAAAGACCTTCTAGAAAATATCAGTTTGAGTTTGCCAATGGGCAGATACTTAAGTCACTTTATGAATCAAAAAGCAGATATCGTTGAGAAGACTTTCCCAGATGAGAATTACGCTAGAGAGATCATGCAATTGTTTTCTATTGGCTTACATCAACTTAATCCTGATGGCACCCCTATTTTAGATGCTGAAGGCAATAACATTCCAACCTATGATATTTCAAATATCACAGAAATGGCCAAAATATTTACTGGTTTAGGCGTAGGAGAAAAAGCGGATGGAGTAACCAATGACAACTTTTTCAGAACCTTTGATTTTAATGGTCGAGCTCCGATGATTATGTTTGAAGAATATCATTCTAAAGGAGAGAAAAACATTTTACCTGGTGTTACGATTCCCGCAGGACAAGCTGGCATGGAAGATATCAATCAAACATTGGACATTTTATTCAACCACCCTAATGTGGCTCCTTTTCTAAGCAAACGATTAATTCAACATTTGATAAAATCAAATCCATCTCCTGCTTTTGTAAATAGAATCTCTACTGTTTTTAACAATAATGGATCAGGTGTTAGAGGGGATTTTAAAGCTGTTGTAAAAGCAATCTTGTTAGATCCAGAAGCGAGAGATTGTAATTGGATAGATAACAATGACAATGGAAAACTCATTCAACCTCTAGAAAGATTCACAACATTATTCAAAGCCTTTGATGTATCAACCCCTTCTGGAAGAGTTTGGTTTGACGATTACAATCTTCTTTTCGAAGAGACTTCTCAAACATTCTTATCCTCCCCTACTGTTTTCAATTTCTTCTCACCATTTTATGCAGAAGACGAGTATGTTTCGCCTAAGGGTCTCATTTCTCCGGAATTTGAAATCCTCAATAGTGTAACAGCTATCGCTTACATAAATGAAATGGAAAATTCCATAAAAATTCGTCCATTCAGAAATCAAACTGCCCCTAATGATAGCGGTAGATATTTGGGCATCAATAATGATGATGAACCCTTACTTGACTTCACAGATGAAATTGCACTGTACGAAAATGAAGGGATAGATGCCTTAATTGATAGATTGAATTTAATTCTCTGTAGAGGCCAACTTTCAGCTGGGACCCATACGATAATTGCAAATGCGATCATGCAAAATGTCGATAACATAAATAGTTATGATTCGCAAAATGCGCTGGAAGATACACTCTATTTCATTATGATGTCTCCAAATTATTTAATCCAAAAGTAAGCCATTGAAGAGATTTAAAAGTCACTTCATTAAAAAAGAAATCAGATGTCACCAAATAGTAGAAGAAAATTTTTAAAACAATTAGGAGTGGGCTGTGCGCATGTTGGCGCAACGACCTTACTTTCAGGAATTACAAATATGGGTTTGCTGAATGCCGCTGCAGCAGCAAATCAAAGTTGGACAAATGGTGCAAGTGACTACAAAGCGGTTGTTTGCATATTGTTGTCCGGAGGTAATGATAGTTTCAACATGTTAATCCCAAGAAATCAAAATTCTTACGATGAATATGCTGGTGCAAGAACAAATCTTGCGATCACAAAAGAATCTTTGCTACCTATCAATCCAATAAACAATCTTCCAAAGGAATTTGGCTTGCATCCTAATCTACCTAAAGTCCAAAGTCTATTTGAAGATGAAAAGCTTTCTTTTATCTCCAATATAGGAGCTCTTGTCCAACCTACTACTGTGCAGGATTATAGAGCTGGTAACAAATTGCCTTTCGGTCTATTCTCTCATTCTGATCAAGTATCACATTGGCAAACATCTGTACCACAGGATAGAAGAGCTGTTGGTTGGGGAGGTAGAATGGCAGATATTTTACACACAGCAAATGAAAACCAAAATATTTCAATGAATATTTCATTGAACGGTTCAAACCTATTTCAAAGAGGCAAAATTATTCAATCCTATAGTGCCAATTTTACAAATAATGGCTCTACACTTATCAATGGTTTTGCAAATAACAATTTCTACAATACCTTGAAAAGACAGACATTGGATGATATCCTGGAACAAGATTATCAAAATACTTTGGAAAAAGCATACGCTAACTCTATTGCTGGTTCTAAAAATAATTCTATTGAATTTGATACGGCAATAGCTACAGGTATACCTATTAGTACTGAATTTGATCAGGAAGACAGTTTTTCAAGAAGAATGCTCATGACTGCAAGAATCATTGCAGCTAATGGCAACCTAGGTGTTAACAAACAAACTTTCTTTATCCAACTTGGAGGATTCGACAATCATGACTCTAATCTAGAAGATCACGCGGTCTTAATGACTAGATTGGATAATGCGCTTCATAGTTTTAATTCAGCAATGGAAGAGATTGGATTAAGTAACAATGTAACAACATTTTCTATTTCTGATTTTGGAAGAACTTTAGTTACCAATGGTGATGGTTCCGATCATGCTTGGGGAGGAAATGTAATGCTTATGGGAGGAGATGTAAAAGGTAAAAATATCTTTGGAACCTATCCAGACTTGTATTTAGATTCTCCTTTAGATTTGGGAAGAGGAAGGTTTATTCCAACTACTTCAACAGATGAATATTTTGCTGAACTAGCACTTTGGTTTGGGGCTTCTCGTTCTGACCTTTCTGTCATATTGCCAAATTTACCTAATTTTTGGAACCCAGAAAGTTATAACCTTCCTTTAGGATTATTCAATTAAAAGCTTCATTAAAAATAAACTTGTGAAAAATACATTTACAACAATACTTACTTCTTTAATGACAATAAGCTTTTTATTCTTTTGTCATTCTTCAAACTTGAATGCGCAATGCGAAGACAATTCCAACTATTGGATTGAAAGTTGGACCTCTTGTTCAACAAGTCAAAGTCCAAATCAGGCCAGAGGTATGTCTAATTGGCTGCTCTTTGAATTTGACGAAGATCAAGCAATCGGGACAAGCACAATTTGGAATGCTAACAGACCTGGCGAATCTCAATTAGGTGCAAAAGAAGTATTCATTGATATTTCTTCTGATGGAACAACCTGGACTCAAGTTGGAACGGAGGCCTTTACTTGGGAAAAGGGAACAGAAGCATTAGACTATGCTGGATTTGAAGGCCCAGATTTATCTAGCTATGGTTTTATTAAGAAAATATTGATAACAGTAATCAGCAACCATGATGGGTCAAATTGTATGTCTATAGCAGAATTCAAATTTGACATAAACCCAGATGCTTGCTACGGTATTAAAGATGAATGTGGTGTTTGTGATGGAGATGGTATTCCTACTTGGTTTGAAGATGCAGATGGAGATGGACTAGGTAATCCTTTTGAAAGCCTCGAGGATTGTATACAACCACCGGGTTATGTTGATGACAATACAGATCCTTGTGACAACGGATTATATGGTTGGGCTGATATGGAATCACTCCTTTATGATAATGGTTGCACGGGTTGTCATGCGGAAGGCGGCGCAGGAGGATTGGATCTAACCTCCTTTGAAGGAATCAGTACGGGAGGTAATAGATGCGGAAGTGAAATATTAACAGGTAACACCTTGGTTGGAATTATTAGTACGCCAGACTTTATGGATTGTTCTGGAGAAATATTTGCTAGACCAATGAACGATCGAGTGGGTAACGCATTGGATCAAACTGAAATTGCTATGATTCAAGAATGGATAGATGCTGGTGCACCTTATGATTGTGCTTGCCCTCCTGGATCAACAGATTCTGATGGAGATGGAGTTTGTGATGCCTCCGATGCCTGTCCAAATTTTGATAATTCCTTAATAGGAACGCCTTGCGATGATGGTACAGAATGTACGCAATACGATGTTTGGGTAAACTCTTGCGAATGTATAGGAGAAGAAGTACCAGATTCAGATTTCGATGGTGTCTGTGATATATTGGATTTTGAACCTTTAAATCCTTGCACTGCAGATGGTATTGTAGGAGGTTTGGAACCAGGGCTTTGGATTGCTGCTGAATCTAATGATTGCGATCAAGATGGGGTTTCAATTGGTGATGGCGATCTAGATGATTTTGATGCTTGTATAAATGCAAGTGGGACCTCTTTAGATCCTGATTGTTTTTGTCCTGGATCTAGTTCCATTGCAGGTGCAAGCTTGATAAAACATTTTGGTGTCAATCTTAACGCTGTTTATCATGGACAAGGTTTGCCAGATGGGGTAATGTCTTCTACTGTTGGTTGGCAAGATTATTTGGATTTCCAATTCCCTCATGCTGAAATTGGACAAGAAATTTGTTTTGATGTTGGCTTTAATAGTACGGATGGTGGTGTCAAATTTGAGATCAACGAGTTAGGATCTTATAAATTTTATAATCCAGATACTACTTTAATCAATTTTGAACCCCATACGTTTTGTTTCCCTGTTTTTGTAACAGGTCAACAAACAGTCCGAGTCACTAGACATATAACTGGAGGCCTAAGAGTTGATGGTTCCTCTCTTAGATATTGTCGTTGTACAGAGGCTGATCCAAAAAGTAAATACCCTTCTTGTGTCTGCCCAGGTGACATCGTCGAAGGAACAGGAACCCTAGGAATAACTGCTGGATTTTGGGATGAAGATCATGCGGATGGTTTTCCAGATGGACAGTTCACTGCTTGGATTAATGGGACTGGAGATTCCTTAGAATATCATTATGAAGAATTGCCGATAAATACAGAAATATGTGTGACCATTTCATTTGATAATATTGCTGGAAAGGTAAGCTTTGACTTAAACGGAAATTACTTTGAATTATCAAATCAAACAGGATCAGAAGATTATCAAGTTGGGCAAAATTTATGCTTTTTAACAACAGAAGAAGGAGAACAGCATCTTAAAATTAAAGAAGCTGGTTCTGGAAGTATTTGGGTAGATGGGACTTACACAAGAGCATGTGCTGATTGTGAACAAGATTCTGACAATGACAACATTTGTGATGAGGATGATATTTGTCCTGGTTTCAATGACAACTACGATGAAGATCAAGATGGAATTCCAGATGGATGTGATACTTG
>CALIIW010000330.1 GCA_938018185.1 uncultured Saprospiraceae bacterium | reverse complement strand
GACCGGAGCAAAGCGGAGCGGAGGGATCCAGTGATTATCCATTCTTAAAATTTCGACCGGAGGGCACCGGAGTGGAGAAATCTTACATAGTTTTATGTTTCTGAAATTTTCTTGCAGCTCGCTCAAGAGGGCAATCTTCCATGTAACCATTTCTAGAACTAGTGCTTGATCTTTCGACTCGCTTGCAGCTCGCTCAAGATGACAATCTTCCATCTAACCATTTCTAGAACTAGTGCTTGATCTTTCGACTCGCTTGCAGCTCGCTCAAGTTGACAATCTTCCATGACACTGGGTCTTAGACCCAGCGCCAGTTATGGAAAGCTATTCTATTCATTCAATTGGCAACCGTTCTAAAAATATACTTTTGCTGTACCACAACCCCACTTTCTACAATTCAGTATCAAAAATCTACAACTGAGTCCGAAAAATTTTAGACCTTTCATCAAAAATCTCATATTTGAGGTATAATTAATCAAGATAACAAGATGAAAGTTCAAATCTTTAGCTTTTTAATCATACTATTCAGCCTTTCGGCGAAAAGCCAAACGACTATCAAAGGAACAGTAATCGACGATCTTGGAGATACTGTTATTGGAGCGAATGTGTTGATTGAGGATTCTTATGATGGCACCTCGACGGAAGTAGACGGTACCTTTTCTTTTGAAACCTCAGAATTAGGTTCCAAAAACTTGATAGTTACTTACTTAGGTTTTAAGGATTTTATTACTGAGATTGAGTTGGATGGAACAGCATTAACTATAGATGTAAAACTTAAGCCATCAGCTGCCCTTTTGAAGGAGGTCATTATTACAGCTGGTTCCTTTGAGGCATCAGATGAAAAAAAAGGAGTTGTACTTAGTTCCTTAGATATTGTGACTACGGCAGGTGCCTCTGCAGATATTGCTGGCGCTTTAAATACCTTGCCAGGCACTCAACGTGTGGGAGAAACTGGTCAGTTGTTTGTCAGAGGTGGAGCAGCTTATGAGACCAAGACTTTTATAGACGGCATGCGTGTTCAAAACCCATACAATAGTACAGTACCAGATATCCCATCAAGAAATAGATTCTCACCTTTCTTATTTAAAGGAACACTCTTTAGTACCGGTGGGTATTCTGCTGAATATGGACAAGCATTATCTTCGGCTTTGATACTCAATAGTGTGGACGTTGCACCTGAATCTACTACTGGTATTTCCCTTATGTCAATTGGAGGTGGCCTATCACATACACACGCAACAGAAAAAACTTCTATAGCCCTATCTGCAAACTACATGAACTTAGGACCATATGTCAACCTGGTTCCACAAAATAGAGATTGGGAAGATCCTGTTCAGGCGCTAAGTGGACAGCTAATCTTTAGACATAAAACAACAGAAACAGGAATTTTTAAATTGCATACAGATGTCAGTAGAAGCTGGATGAAGTTTTCTTATGCGGATTATGAAAATGTCGGAGAACAAGTCGGCTTATCCTTAGAGAATAAAAATATTTATGTCAATACCACTTACTCCGATTTATTGAATGACAAATGGAGTTATAGACTTGGTGCTTCTTATGCTGATAATAATGATGACATCGATCAGACTTTCTCACTCAGTAGTGCGGAAAAAACCATGCAAGGTAAATTTACTTTGACCAATTTCGTAAGCGACAATGTGACAATAAAAGTCGGAGCAGAATTGATCAACAATAAATATGACGAAAACTATAAAGATCCAAGTCAAGAATTTATCTCTAAACTGGATGAAAACTACATGGCAGGATTTTTAGAATCTGATATTTACTTCAACAGAAAGATTGCAATGAAAGTTGGACTGAGATTAGAACGGTCGAATTTGCTTGATGAATACAACCTCGCTCCAAGATTATCTTTAGCCTATAAAACTGGTGAAGGTGCTCAAATGTCAATTGCCTATGGGAGATTTTATCAAACCCCTGAAAATGAATTCTTGAGATATGATACTGGATTGGAATTTGAATCTGCGGATCATTACATCATCAATTATCAAAAAATCATTAATAAACGAGTATTTAGAATTGAAGGCTACTATAAAAACTACGATTCATTAGTAAAATTCAACCCAGAAAGACCTTGGGAGTTAAACAATCAAGGAGATGGCTACGCCAGAGGTGTTGACTTGTTTTTCAGAGATAGAAAAACAGTGAAGTACGGTGATTATTGGATCTCCTATTCCTTCTTAGATACAGAGAGAGACTATCGAGATTTCCCAAGTCCAGCAGCACCGTTTTTCGCATCCGCTCACAATGGCTCCGTAGTATACAAACATTGGGTACCTAAAATTACCACAAGTCTTGGTATCACGTATTCGTTTGCATCTGGAAGACCATATAATGATCCTAATTTGGATACCTTTCAATCAGAAAAAACAAGAGCATATCAAGACTTAAGTATAAGTGCCAGTTACTTGACGAATGTACTTCGGAATTTCACCATATTTTACATTTCAATAAGCAATGTACCAGGCTTTAAGCAGTCCTTTGGTTTTAGGTATGCACCAAGTCCAGATGCAAATGGAAATTTTCCTTCTTTTGAAGTAAAGCCTGATGCAAGTAGATTTTTCTTCATCGGCGTATTTATGAATATCGGACAGAAATTTGAAAGAAGAGAGCAAACCAAACCCGAATAAATGTGGCGAAGCCACACCTGTAGAGACGCAATATTTTGCGTCTCAAGAATACCAGACGCAATATTTTACGTCTCAAGAATACCAGACCCAATATTTTGCGTCTCAAGATTACCAGACGCAATATTTTACGTCTCTACGTTTAATAAAAAAATAAAAATCGAAATAATGAAAAATTTAATTTTAGTATTTAGTTTCTTAATGGCAACAAGCGCCATATTTGCACAAAGTGAAAAGTACATTGCAGCGATGGAGGCTAATTTAGAAAAAGGTTCTTATCAAGCAGAGCCGGATGAATTAATCAAGGTTGCAAATGCATTTGAAAGAATCGCTGCTGCAGAACCGACAGAATGGATGCCATCTTACTATGCTACCTTAATGTACATGTATGTAGCACAGAAATCTATGCAAGATGCTGACAAGCTGGAAATGGCAGTAGATAAAGCTTGGGAAAACATAGAAAAGACGGAAGCTATCTCAGGTGAAAACTCAGAAGTCCTAGCCCTAAAAGCTTATGTTTATTTTGGATACATTTGGAAGAATCCAATGGTCAATGGAGCCTTGTACTCCGGCAAGGCAAATGAACTTTTAGCAAAGTCGATGGAATTGAATCCTGAAAACCCAAGACCATACTATCTGAAAGGGCAAAATACTTTTTTCACTCCAGCGATGTGGGGAGGTGGAGAAGAAGCAGCAAAACCTTTGCTAGTAACGGCACAAGAAAAATTTGATAAGTTCGAAAAAGAAAACTCATTGACACCTGATTGGGGTGAAGGCGGAAATAATTTTATGTTGGGCAAAGTTGGAATAACTGTTGAAGAAAAAGCAACAACAAATTAAACCATGCATTTAGCAAAAAGAATCCTTTCACATTTTTTCTTAGGTGGAGCATTTATAAGTATATTTTCTTTTGCCTTTGGCAATCACCAAGGCGGATGGAATTTTGTTGTTTCTTATATTTTTAATGGTATTATCTGGGTAGCTTTAGCTTTTGGAAATGGTTATATAAATGAGGCAGCAAAGAATGTTTACAGTTGGATAGATGCTCCTGGCAAAAGATTTATTCTTGTGATGGTATCTAGCTTGATATTTACAGTTATCACAGGCTATATATTTTTACAAATCTATCTACAGGTCTTATTCGATTGTGATTTTGGAAAAGCGAATCGAATCTTTTTAAATGGCATGCTCCCAGGCTTAATTTTTATAACCATCTTAGTATCTGCCTTTTTTCACGGCAAGGCTTTTCTTGCAAATTGGAGACGATCTGAATTAGAAGCAGAGCGACTAAAAAAGGCTAATATTTCTTCACAGTATGAAACGCTCAAGAATCAAGTTAATCCACATTTCCTATTTAACTCTCTTAACGTCTTATCTACTTTGGTTTATAAAGATCAAGACCTAGCTGTTGAGTTCATTAATAAAATGTCAAATTATTATCGGTTTGTTTTGAGTGTAAAAGACAAAGAAGTAATCCCGCTTAAGACAGAATTAGAAGCCTTGGAAAATTATGTTTACTTATTAAAAAAGAGGTTTGGCGAGAACCTTGAAGTAAACATCGAGCAATTTAATTTAGACGGTATTATGTTGATCCCACTTTCTTTGCAAATGCTTGTAGAAAATGCTGTCAAGCACAATGTAGTATCAAAGATGCATCCTTTAATTATTAATATAAAATCGGCTAACGGCTATTTAATTGTAGAAAATGAAATCGAAAAAAAACAACAAGTGGTAGAATCAATGGGGATTGGCATACCAAATATAAAAAGTCGGTATCAGTATCTAACTGACATGGTAGTAGAAGTGATCGAAACAACAACTTTGTTTTCTGTAAAACTGCCAATGTTAAAAATAGAAGGATGAAGGTGTTGATAATTGAAGATGAAGTACTTGCCGTAGAAAGATTAAAAGATTTACTATCTGCATACGATGCCTCCATCGAGATTATAAATGACTTTGATAGCATTGAATCAGTTGTAGCTTACTTTCAAAAAGGAAATGCAATGCCTGATTTAATTCTTTTAGACATCCAATTGGCAGATGGTATAAGTTTTAAAATATTTGAAAAAGTAGACCTTTCCTGTCCAATCATATTTACGACCGCATATGATCAATATGCCCTTGAAGCCTTTAAAGTAAATAGTGTTGATTATTTATTAAAACCCATTCAAAAAACAGAACTTGAAAAAGCTTTGGCTAAGTATAAGACCATTTATGCCTCAAGCCCTACTCTTCCAACAAGTCAAATTGACCAAAAATTGATACAAGAAATGCTTACACAGATGAGCAAGACATACAAAAAAAGGTTTATGGTCAAAAGTCGGCAAAGTTTAATTGGTCTTCCTGTAGAGCAAGTCTTATTCTTCTTTACAGAATCTAAAATTTCTTGGCTAAAAGATAGCGACAATAAAAAGTATGCCGTTGATTATACTTTAGAAGAGCTGGAACAGCTCTTAGATCCAAATTTATTTTTCAGAATAAACAGAAAATACATTTTATCATTCCCTGCTATAAATAAAGTATCTAATTATTCGAATAGCCGCTTAATTATAGATCTTAAATTTTCAAAAGAAGAAGAACCCATTATAGTATCACGAGAAAAGGTCAAACATTTTAAAAATTGGCTCAATCAATAGACCGCGCATTTATTAAAATGCGAAAAGGATATCCAATACAATTGGATATCCTTTTCTAAGAAAATTTACTCGATCAGAATTTTTAAGCCATAGCTTTTCTAATCATTCCGACAATTGCCATTACGACACCACCACCAACTAGACCAGATCCGCCCATGCTTAGCATTGACATTACACTTGGCATTGCACCTGCAGCAGCTGCAGGATCTGCACCTCCTAGACCAATCATACCTAGAATAGTAGCTCCAATTCCACCACCAGCAATACCAGCAACAGAATTCCAAAGTGTTCCAAGTGATGAACCTTTCATAAGAGAACCTGCTACGTTACCGCCTACAGCTCCACTTATTAGACCAATAATTGTCCCAATCATAATTAAAGTTTTTCGTTAAGTAATGCCAACAATATATAGAAATATAAATGAAAAGGAATATTTATTTAACATATCATATCACAAAACGTAATATTATGGTGAGATATAATACGTAGGCAATATTTTGTTTTGCATGAGAGCCTTATTCTAGTAGCTAACTTTGATTAAATCCAAGCCTTGTGGATGTGCTGCCAATTTTTCTACTCTTTCTTTCTGGCTCATGAGCTGCGCTTCCCAAACTGCAAATTTAAGCCGGCCCGATCCCAAATCTAGCAAATCTGAGACAAGATATCTTATCATTCCTCTCAAAAATCGATTTGCCTTTATGGTTAACTTAAGCGTATGAGCCTTTTTGTCTTCTTCAAAGGACAAATCAAATATCTTGCAGTCAGTCGTTCTATAATTCTTGACAGTCTTGCAATAGGCATAAAAATCTGTTGCCTCCCCTATTTTATAAAAACCCTTTTTCATGAGATCCAAATCATATTTTTTAAAGTCATACAAAGAACTGACTTCAGCCAGAAATGGATTTTTTTTGAAATGAATGTTGTACTGGTAGGTTCTTGATACAGCATCCAGCTGCGCCGACATCTTATCTCCAACTTGAAAGATTTCTTTGATGCTTATATCCTCCGGCAAAACCATGTTCAACCTTCTTAATTTCTCTGCCTCCTCTGCAGACATATCTATATGTGCATAAAATTGCGAAGCATGCACACCGGCATCCGTTCTTCCACAGCCATGTATATACGGCTCCCGCCGCAGAAGGAGCGCGATTTTCTCTTCGATCGTTTGTTGGACGGAAGAGACCGAAAGTTGGCGTTGCCAGCCACGGTAGTTTGTGCCTTTGTATGCTAGGTGTATGAAGTGTCGCATTGGGGAGTGAAGGTAGGGTTTTTGAGAAAGAGAAACACTTATTTTGCCTTCTATGTCTCAAGCCCATATGTACAAAATATTCCAATCTAATGTAAATCAAGCCATTATATTTCAAGCAAAAATTTTAACTAAAAATAAATCCTATAAACTATTGCGATAATCAATTTTTTAATTCACATTTACCCATTAATTTAATGATCAACAACAGAATGGAATCTAGATCCATAAATCATAATGAAAAAGAAAATAGAAGTTGTACTTCCTGGTACTTTCACTGGTGAGAACCATTGGTACCCAAAAGCGCTTAATGCTACCATCCACCCGATGGTGAATTTCTTTCTCAATCTTTCAAAAGATCGTATTATAAATCGTTATTGCCACTTGCACCCTATGGTGTCTAGAGTTAAGCTCAATGAGGTCTTAGAATATCAATGCAAGTATTTCCTTTGGGGAGGAGCTGATTTGATAAACTCTACTTCTGCAGAAGGCAATCGACAAATGGTCATTATAGAAAATAATTCTTGTCCCTCTGGGCAAAAATCGATGCCCTTGTTGGATGACAATAAAGAAGATGGATCTTATAGATTATTGATTGAAAGAACTTTCAAACCCATGCTTAAACCTAAAAAAGGGGTTGCTGCTGTAAAGGGTAAGCTTGGCCTACTCTATGATAAAAATATGATGGAGACTTCTGGATATGCAGCCATTATAGCTGATGTGTTTAATGAAGAAGTCATATATATTCCATACTTCAATGGAGAAACAAATGATCACATCAAAATAGAAAACGAGCTCATTCATGTCCTACATAATGGCGAATGGATTCCACTCAGGGCCGTTTTTAGATATGTGACCCAAAAGCCCTGGAACAGAATTCCATTGCATTGCAAAACCAAAGTACTCAATCCAATAATAGCTTGCTTGGCGGGTGGTAGAAATAAAATGGTAGCTGCAAAGGCTTATGATTTTTACAATACAGAACTAGAGGAATTTGGATTAAAAATAAATACGCCCGAGACGATATGGGATGTAAGTAAAACAGAAATACCTCTATGGGTAAAGAAGATGGGTGGCCAGGCGGTCATTAAGATTCCTTACAGCAATGCAGGACAAGGTGTTTTTACGATTATCAACGAGGAAGAACTGGATGCTTTCATGGAAATGGATATTGAGTACGAGCGATTCATTGTCCAAAGTCTGATTGGAAATTATAATTGGAGTTCTGTAGGTAGCAATGGTAAATATTATCATGTAGGCACAATTCCTACTGCCAAAGGAGAGACCTTTGTGACTGACTTGAGATTAATGGTTAGCAGTACTGAAACTGGTATTAAACCCTTATGTATTTATAGCAGAAGAGCAGCAAAAGCACTTACGGATAATATTGAAAATGGAATGGATAGTTGGAGTATGTTAGGAACAAATCTTTCCGTCAAAGAAGGTGTCAATCAATGGTCCTCAGATACTAACAGGCTTTTACTGATGGATCGAAGAGATTTTAATAAATTAGGGCTCGGTCTTGATGACTTGGTGGAGGCATATATTCAAACGGTTTTATCTACCATAGCAATAGATAAGATGTGCAAGACCCTATACAATACGAAAGGTAAATTCAGAATGAAACTATTCAAGTCATTAAATAATGACCTAACGCTTCTAAACGAAATAATGAAATGACGAGGCAATATCGGATCTTAGTTCTGACCGATCACATCGGCCACTCGGATCAAAATTCGATATATTCTATTCTTACTCAGATGCTAAGGCACCCTAGCTGTCACTCCATTGATATTGCTAGTAGAGGCTTGCAAGATAATGCTCCATTTTTTAATGCCCTTCAAATAGAAAATTTACTAGGATGTCAGGTCAACGATACGTTTTGCTATTCAGAAACTGGCGCTTCATTTACAAGCAATCTTAAAAAGCTGCAGCCTGAAGAATATGACATAGTTTTAATGAGAATCCCAAGACCCATATCTGATGCTTTTTTAGAATGGCTTGAAATCGTTTTTTCACATGCAGTAATGATTAATAAACCATCCGGTATTCTGAAAACTAGTAATAAAAAATACTTGGTGAATTTTCCAGAATTATGTCCTGATGTCAGACTTTGTCATTCCGTAAAAGACATACTAGAAGAGCTTGAAAAATACCCTATAGTCCTCAAGCCATTAAAAGAATATGGAGGAAAAGGCTTGCTCAAAATAGAAGGGAATGTTTTAGATGATGGCCTCAATAAACATGACAGCATCAGGTATCTATCGAGCATGGAGGACTATCTAAAAACAGCAGGTATGTTATCTATGAAATACCTCAAAAATGTGAGTGAAGGCGACAAGCGGATACTAGTGGTAGGAGGAGAAATATTAGCAGCTTCTTTGCGCATGCCTGCAGAAGGTTCTTGGTTATGCAATGTAGCGCAGGGTGGCAGGTCGGTTCCAGCTGAAGTCACTCCTAAAGAAAGAACAATTATAGAGAGTCTTAATCCAAAACTTACCGCCCAAGGCATTATAATTTATGGTGCAGATACCCTGGTAGATGACAATGGAGAAAGAATACTATCAGAAATAAATACTTTGAGCATTGGAGGTTTTCCACAAGCCGAGGCTCAGACTGGCAAACCAATAATAAAAACATTACTCAACAAAATATTTGATTATGCAGATGAATGGACAAAGTGATATTCCCCAAATAGAGGAGATAGATATTACCAATACAGCAAAAGGATCTATAGGCTACTATTGGCTCAAATTAATTTCCGATGGTTTTGGCTCACCAATCAATGTGCCGGTCATGGTGGCAAGAGGCATGGGTGATGGTCCCATACTAGGTGTAACGGCAGCAGTACATGGAAATGAGTTGAATGGCATCCCAGTTATACAAAGACTATTCAATGAGAT
This sequence comes from uncultured Saprospiraceae bacterium, assembly GCA_938018185.1. GTDB lineage: Bacteria > Bacteroidota > Bacteroidia > Chitinophagales > Saprospiraceae > JALZVN01. The sequence continues at coordinate 3,591 of CALIIW010000330.1, read as the reverse complement.
CGACGCAAAAGAGCTAAGAGGAACTATTGTGGGTATCCCTGTTGTGAATATTCCAGCATTCATCCGAAAGAAGAGAAGGTTTAATGATGGGGTTGACCTTAATCATATCATGCCTGGAAAGAAAGATGGAAATATAAGTTCAGTGTATGCTTATAGATTTATTGAAAGGATAGTGAAAAAATTTGACTACTTGTTAGACCTTCACACGGCGAGTACAGGAAGAATTAATAGTTATTATGTCAGAGCTGATATGAGCCAAACGATTGTCCAGAAAATGGCGCTCCTCCAAAATGCAGATATCATCGTGCATAACCCTCCTTCAGATGGTACACTGAGAGGTGCTGCTGATGATTTGCAAATACCAGCAATTACCTTGGAAGTTGGAAATCCAAGTACCTTTCAAAAGCGTTTGATTCGGTCTGGAGTAGAAGGCGTCCACAATGTACTTTGTCATCTGGATATGGTTGATGACGAAATTGCAGATTTAGACAGAGATACTGTTATATGCTCTGCAAGCAAGTGGATATACATGGATACTGGTGGATTGCTTTCTGTGAATGTTGAATTGCGCGAAGTGCTCAAAAAAGGACAAAAAATTGCAGAAGTTAGAAATGTGTTCGGCACAAAAATAAAGGAATATTTTGCTCCAGAAGATGGTATAGTCATAGGCAAAAGTATTAGCCCTGTTAACCAAACTGGAGGCAGAATTCTTCATTTAGGAATCATCAAAACTTAAACCTATGTCAAAACCAAAAGTCATTAAAGACTACGACAAGCTAACGGAAGATGTTATAGAACAAATCAAGCTTGTATTCCCTATGGGATTTTCAAAACATCTGGTCACATTCACAAATAAAGAAGGCCAAAAAAGAAAAGGCTTGCCTTTTGAAACTGAGGACTATTATTATTTAATTAGAATGTCAGAAGCAAAAGCTGTTGCAATTATAGAAGACGATGATGACTATGATGAGGATGGCAATCTAAAACAGGGAGCCAAAAGCAAATATGAAGATAAGCATGAGGACGAAGATTTCCTCAATGAATTGAATAGCAATAGCGATAATGATTTAGGAAATGATGATGATTTGTAAAAAAAATTAGAATTAGAATAATACATGAAAAATACTTATTTCGATCTCATAGATCAGAGTTATTATTTCCCACAAGAAGGCTTTGACCTACAGGATGGATACTTAACATTTCATGGCGTTTCATTAAAATATTTGATAGAAAAATATGGCACGCCCTTTAAGTTGATGTATCTCCCTAGGATTGGAGAGCAAATAAAAAAAGCCAGGAATTTATTTAGGCGTGCTATAAAAAAACATCAGTATAAAGGGAAATATTATTACGCTTATTGTACAAAATGTTGTCATTTTTCTCATGTCGTTAAGACAGCCGTTAGAGAAGGTATCCAACTAGAGACCTCCTCTTCTTTTGACATTGATCTTATTTACAAACTTCTAGATGAGGGAGAAATCAATAAGAACATCATCATTATTCATAATGGTTATAAAACAGAAGATTATTTACAAAAGATTGCTCAACTCAATGTAGATGGCTTTTATAATTCTATGCTTATTCTAGATTCGAAATCGGAATTGGAGAGAGTAAAGACCTATGCAAAGGATCTTAAAAAGCCATTGAAGATTGGTATTCGAATGGCTATTGATGAAGAACCTCAAACAGCTTATTACACGTCGAGATTAGGAATCCGTGCAAATGAAATTCTTGATTTTTATAAGACGGAAATAAAAGAAAACGAAAACATAAGTTTGAAGATGCTACATTTCTTTATCGATTCTGGCATAAAAGACAACATGTATTATTGGGGTGAATTTCAAAAAGCCATGAAGTTATTTGTAGACCTCAAGCAAATTTGTCCTGAAATGAAGGCCATCGATTTAGGAGGTGGATTTCCAGTAAGAAACAATCTTGGCTTTGAATACGATTACGAGTATATCATAAATGAGCTTGTTGGCAATATAGCCTCAGCCTGCAGAGAAGCTGATATTGAGGAACCGGATATCTTTACGGAATTTGGAAAATATACCGTTGGAGAAAGCGGCGCAATAATATTTTCAGTGTTAGAACAAAAGGCGCAAAATGATGCAGAAATGTGGTACATGGTTGACAACAGTCTAATGAATACCATTCCTGATGCTTGGTCTATAAATGAAAAATTTATTCTTCTGCCAATTAACAAGTGGAACAATGAATATACTCGAGTTAATATTGGTGGTATTAGTTGCGACCACTCAGACTATTATAATAGCGAAGATATGAACCAGCAATTGGTTTTACCCAAATATACACCAGAAGAAAAAGAACCTTTGTATGTCGGCTTCTTTCATACCGGAGCTTATCAAGATTCGATAAGTGGATATGGCGGCATCAAACATTGTCTAATCCCTTCTCCTAAGATGATCATCATTGACAGAGATAAGACCACAGGCAACTATGTAGATAAAGTTTATAGAAACGAGCAGACAGTTAATGAAATGCTTGACATTTTAGGTTATTAAGTTTAAGGATACTCATTTAAGATATGCCGATAATTATCCTTTAAATATGCCATTGACAATGATTTGTTTTAAGCTATTTTTATTTAAAAATTAAAATAATTATGAAAACCTTCGCAGGTATAGAATCAAAATTTGCTAAGAAAGAAAATTCTGCTATTTATCTCCAATCCATCCCTTATGATGGTACGAGTACCTGGGGCAAAGGTGCTGACAAAGGCTTTGATGCTTTTATGGATGCGGCAGAAAACATGGAACTTTATGACATAGAGACTGATTCAGAAGTGTATGAAAAAGGGATACACACTTTAGTTGAAGCTCCCAATTTTGGTTCTCCTGAAGAGATGTTCGATTATACTTATAAGCATACAAAAGAATTGTTGAAGGATGAAAAATTTTTAACTTTCTTTGGCGGAGAACACAGCATTAGTATTGGGTTAATCAAAGCGCACTATGAGCATTTTGAGAATCTAACTGTATTGCAAATTGATGCGCACGCGGACCTCAGACCAAGTTACGGAGGGACTCCATACAATCATGCCTGTGCAGTATATGATGCAAGTAAAAATTGCAACTTGGTACAGGTAGGTATCCGTAGTATGGATGTCAGGGAAAAGGAACATATGAACTATGACAAAGTCTTTTTTGCAGATGTTGTCAACAGTAATAACAATTGGCAGGACCAAGCTATAAATGCCATCACAGAAAATGTTTACATCACCTTTGACTTAGACGCATTTGACCCAGCCATTCTTCCAGGAACTGGTACACCCGAACCAGGTGGAATGGATTATTATAAAACCATAAATTTCTTAAAAAGAATATTTAAAGAGCGAAATGTTGTAGGCTTTGACATTGTAGAACTAGCTCCTATAGTTGGTCACAAAGCTTCCGAATTTTTGGCGGCAAAACTATACTACAAAATGCTTTCCTACAAATTTTCTTAAGTACGAAATTTAATATTAAACAAACCAATTTAATACAAAATGAAAGGTCCAATATCAAAGTTCATAGAGCATCACTATCGTCACTTTAATGCAGCTGCCCTTGTCGATGCGGCAAAAGGCTA
>CALIIW010000329.1 GCA_938018185.1 uncultured Saprospiraceae bacterium | reverse complement strand
CATGGGAAGTGATTTTAATCTGATAATCTGATAAATTCAAAAAACTGATTATCTGATAAATTTTTAATTTATTATTTAAAAATTATCTGATTATCAGATCATCTCCGGTTTAAACTCCCAATAATATTCAGCAAAATTATTCGGAGTTTTTGAATTTTGATCCTCACAGAGGAGATTTCTTAGGGTAATACTACCCTCTTTTTTCTTTACTTTTCTTACGAAACTTTCTATAGAAATTGGATTATTAAAATCTATAAAACCTCCAGACTCCTCTTCAAAATGAAAAGATACAATTCTACTACAATCTAATTTATTTTGGAGGGCTCGAAGATATTTGAATTGTTCAAAGCCACTCAAATTATTACCTATTAAATTTTCTTTCTTTTCAAATTTCCATGAGGCCATTCTTAAAATCAGATTTGGCGTTTCTACTCTAGGATAAAAAGTATAATTCTCTTTGACCTCTTTTAGTAATTCATAAAGATCATCTAAAAAGTATTGTAAATAATTTCTGTAAGAACTAAAATGATTCATAAAATTATAAAAAGCTGATCTGTTAGCAGGATTTTGAATACCTAAGTCAACAGTTTCAATCCGCTGGCCCTTTCTCAGGTCTACAAGGTTTCCTTGGATGTCCAGCTGTACTTTTACTTTTCTACTTTTAGCAGAATCAGATTGTAAGTTAAATAACTCAATATGTGCTAGATCATCATAAAGCTCATTAGCAGGATGAAGGCTTCTATCTATGTTTTGAACCAAATTATTTTTTGAATCCTTGATCCAATTGTAAATCTCTTCTAAATCTTCCTCATGATAGTTTGGTAAAAATTTTCTAATATATTTACCAAAACCGGTTGTCCAGCTTATGAGTAGACTTTTAGAGTAATTAGGAATTGGCCTCAGCATAATTCCAAGCTGCTCCGGCTTCATTGACTTTGAGGCTTTATCTAAAATAAGTTCATAAGCTGATCCTACTCTCAAAAGACTAAGCTCATTTAAATTGATTTTAATCTTCAAATCCCAAACTTCGAAAGCCTCTAGTAAACTTAAGCCCCCATAGTTAGTATTTAATTCTTTAATACAAGACTGTACCATTTCATACAATTGAACTATTTCTAATTCAATTGTTGCTTGATCAAATTCAGGTCTTTCTATTTCCTTGCGATCAAAACAATGTTCGTAAAAACGTTGTGTTGCTTTTACTTTCTCAGGGTTCTTTAAAAGCGGAACTGGAATAAGACTTTTTGATAGTTGAGTAGAAGATTGGAACTTGGATTTCATCTTAAGCTCGTACTCGTTTTCTTTTTCAAACAAATTGACCAATCCATCTTTAACTGGAAGGTCCTTTGCCTCCCATGCGGGAACTAAAAACTGTATTTTAATCAAGTCTAAAACAATGGACAAAGCAGCATCTTCATCCGCCTCTATGATATTAATCAACTCATTCTGAATATTAATTAAAGAAAGCGACTTAAATTTGACTTCATTATAAAGTGCAAATAAAGCTTCATTTGCTTCCAACCTTATGATCTCTATACCTACCTCCCCTTTAAATTGAAGAAAAGTAAAAAGCTCCTCTTTATGTTGTACGAAAGGATTTAGCTTGAGCAGTATGACTTCGTCTAAAAGTCGCTCTTTAAATAACTCCTGTTCATATCTACTTAATAACTGTGTATTGGGTATGACCATAGAGTCCGATAAGGGATTTATATACTTCCAATCATTGTCTCTCAATTGAACTTTTGAAAATGAACTTAAAGGGCTGGCATTAAATGTCATTCTATGCAAATAACTCAAAGCTCTTCTTTCGACCTGAAATGCTTTTTTGTTAAAGTCTTTTGGATCTTTTTGAAAATACTTCTTGAGTCCTTCTAGAAATGTATGCGAAGAAAACAATAGACCATTTAATAGGTCTTCCTTATTCGACATTTTTTGGATACCTACTCTAGCTTTTTGTACTGCTAAGTCGTATTCTTTCTCATGAGAAATAATCTTTTCTTCATTAAGAAGATCTAATTCCTTCAGCTGTATTGAAGGAAGACGGACCAAAACGAAAGGACTTCTTGGAATATTAGCCATAATTATTGCTAATATATGGAGAAAACTTATTATGCGTATCTCTAATTAGGAATTGTCCTATAAAAATTAAACAATTAAAAATCAAATTGTGTAAGTTATATTCTTTGCATCGTTTCTAGCGATTCTGACGAAAAAACAAGATTCTTCTCGAAAGCCATTTGTCATGATTTTTATTAAAAAATCACGCCAAATGAATTCAGATCATTTCTAGTACCCAGTGTTTACACACCGGGCTACAATAATATCATGCCTCTGGCGTTTTTTGTCTTACTTCATAATAGCCCAAAGTCTATTATGTTGAAAGCTTATTTAAATGGATTATACAAGGTGAGAAGAAGGAGTTAGACCTAGCTTAACAAGAGAGGATTAAGGAATTTAAAAATACATCATGCTCGCTCAATAAAATTTCAATGATTAGCCAGTAAAGAATGTTTAATCTCGGGTTTGCTTTATGTGAAATTTGACCAGACTTTACTTAAAAAACTCCTTTGCGGCTTGCTGATAATTATGTCTCCTTCAGTAATGAGGGTGTTTTCAAAATCAAGGTCAACGGTTGGACTAATTGTAATGACAAACTGATTTTCA
>CALIIW010000328.1 GCA_938018185.1 uncultured Saprospiraceae bacterium | reverse complement strand
CCTCTTGCTATATCGATTACTTCAATTATTTCTCTTCCTGGTATAAAGTCCGTTGTTACTATTAACATAAAATTGTTTATTTGGTAATTCGGTTGTTCGAATGCTCGGTCCCGTAGGGATGCCGAAGGCATTAATCGGTTATTCGACTATTCCTACACATCTGTTAACCAGCTTTTGTAATAATCTGGATCTTCTATTTCAAATGCATGTTCAGTCATTTTTAAAGGCTTGAAGGTATCAACCATGACTGCCAACTCGTGCGTCTCTTTCGCACCTATACTTTTCTCTACGGTACCAGGATGTGGGCCATGAGGAATTCCTCCAGGATGCAAAGTCAACATGCCTTTTTCAACGTGAGACCTGCTCATGAAGTCACCATCAACATAATACAATACTTCATCGCTATCAATGTTGCTATGATTGTACGGTGCTGGTATTGATAGTGGATGGTAATCAAACAATCTCGGACAGAAGGAACAAATAACAAAATTCTTTCCATCAAAGGTTTGATGTATTGGAGGTGGCATGTGCAACCTTCCTGTTATAGGCTCAAAATCGTGAATTGAAAAAGCGTATGGGTAAACATATCCATCCCAGCCTACCAAATCAAAAGGATGACTTAAGTAAGTGTAAGGATAAATCTGATCTTGCTTTTTAATGTAAAAAAGAAATTCTCCTTTTTCATCATGGGTAATTAACTGCTCGGGCTTTCTTATGTCTCTTTCACAATATGGCGAATGCTCCATCAATTGCCCAAACTTATTTCTATATCTCTTAGGGGTTGTTATCGGTCCTGAAGATTCTATAATCAACAAACGGTTGTCTTCATTTTCAAAGTGCATTTGGTAGATTGTACCTCTTGGTATAACAAGATAATCTCCATAGCCAAAACTGATATCTCCATACATCGTTTTTAAAACGCCTGTCCCCTTGTGCACAAATATCACCTCATCAGCATCCGCGTTTTTGAAAAAATAATCTGTCATAGAATGACGTGGAGCCGCAAGAACCATCTTACAGTCGTCGTTGACTAAAATTGGTTTTCTAGATTTCAAGTAATCATCTTCTGGCTTGATGTTAAAACCTTTGAGAGACCTATGCTTTAATTGTTTGTCTTCTACAATTTTAGCAGCTACAGAATATGGTTCTCCAACTTGAACAATTTGAGTCGGTGGATTCACGTGATACAACAAAGAATGTAGATCACTAAAACCTTCTGTGGAGAACAGTTGCTCAGAGTACAATTCTCCATTGGATTTTCTAAACTGTGTATGCCTTTTGGGAGGTATTTTCCCCATACTATGGTAATGCATAAACTATAAATTTATAAGCTCAAAATAAGCAATTTGGAGCATAAATGTTCCTATTCAGCAGCTCAGAAGTAAGGGATTTTAGGAAATGCATAGAAATAGGGAAAAAATGGGAAAAAATGGGCTGGTTGTCGGTAGTTTGGCTCATCCAATTAATTTAGTTTCTAGAAACAAAAGCCCTGTTTAAGGGCCTATTTTACCATATTTAAAATGAAGCCAACCGAATCTAAAACGGTTTTGCTTTTGGGTATTTAAAATTCTAATTTCAGGAAAGGAGCTGGGGTAAGATTGAGTAATCGCAATATGATGGCCCAATTTATACTCTTCAAAATAATCAAAACTTTAAGTCTGTTGCTTTAGCAGGCAAGTTCTTAATTGCACGTGTTGATTTATTTAAAAACAACACGTATATTGAAGTAAAATTCATACATGAATACCAAATTAACATTGACCATAGAAAAAGAGGTTATTCAGATTGCAAAAGAATATGCTAAAGAAAAGGGGCAAAGTTTATCTGACTTAGTGGAAAATTACTTCAAGCTTATAACAAATGAAAGAAGGCCTTTAAAAACTAAAGAGCTTTCTCCAAGAATAAAAAGATTGCGTGGCATTATTAAAACAGACAAGCAATTAGATTACAAGGAAATATTAACTGAAGAATTACTTAAAAAATATGGCAAATAAAATATTCATTGATTCTGATGTTGTAATTGATTTTTTCACAGACCGCGAGCCGTTTGCCAATCCTGCATCTGAGATATTTGAATTAAATGAACAAGGACTAATTAAACTTTATTTGTCAGCAATAAGTATCAACAACATCTACTATATTATAAGAAAATTTTTAGGCCACAAAAGTGCCTTAAAAACAATTGAGGAATTAACAGAAATGACAGAAATTATTGGCGCAACTAAGAAAGAAATTCTTCAAGCTCTAAAAAATGATTTCAAAGATTTTGAAGATTCAATTCAGTATTCTTGCGCCTTAAACATTAAAGGACTTGAAGCAATTTTGACTAGAAATACTAAAGATTTCGCCAAGTCCAAAATTGCTGTTTTTACACCGGAAAATTATTTGAAGACTAGGGATTGAAAAGGATTCATGGTTATACAATGATTTTTTTATTGGTGTTGGAGCAGGGCAATTCTAATGCAATAACAATAGTCAAGGAAAACAATAGTCAAGGGCATGCCCTTGACCTACGGAAATATCCAAAAATAATCCCGTTTTTTATTTTAATAGATCATTTTCAGAAACGGGGGTTTTAGATATTTTTTCAATACACCTTTTCGTTTTCAGGGCATGCCCTGGAGCAAAATTAAATCTCTTTTACAATAGTCAAGGGCATGCCCTTGACCTACGGAAATATCCCGTTTTTTATTTTAACACAATCAATTTTAGAAACGGTTTTCTCAGATACCTGCCAATGCACCTTTTCGTTTCCAGGGCATGCCCTGGAGCAAAACTAAATCTCACCAACCAACATCTGACATCTGACATCTGACATCTGACATCTCACAACTAAAACCTCTTACAACAATTCCTTAAAGTAATTCACAAAAGCATCCAATTCCATTTCCCCTAAATCACCTTCGCCTTGCTTTCTTGGTGCAAGTTTTCCAGAAGCAACTTCCTTCTCTCCTAGGATGAACATGAAAGGAATTTTCTTCACTTCTGTATCTCTGATCTTCTTGCCAATTGACTCTGTACGTTCGTCTATGATGCCTCGGATATCGTGTTCTGCCAATTGAGCTTGTAGTTTTTTTGCGTCGTCTATGTACTTGTCTGAAACTGGTAGTATAGCATATTGATCTGCGGTCAACCACAAAGGAAATTTACCTGCGCAGTGCTCCGTCAATACTCCAATGAATCTTTCCATAGAACCGAATGGCGCTCTGTGGATCATCACTGGACGATGCGCTTGGTTGTCTGCACCAATGTATTCCAGCTCAAATCTGTCTGGCAAAGTATAGTCAACTTGAATGGTTCCCAATTGCCAGGATCTACCCAAGGCATCTTTGACCATGAAATCCAACTTCGGTCCGTAAAATGCGGCTTCACCTAGTTCGATTGTTGTATTTAATCCAACCTCCTTAGTGGCTTCTATAATTGCTTTTTCAGCTTTATCCCAATTTTCATCAGAGCCGATATATTTTTCTTTATTAGTAGGATCTCTCAATGAGATCTGTGCTGTGAAATCTTCAAAGCCCATTTTCGAAATGACATGCATCGTCAAATCAAGAACATCTAAAAATTCCGCTTTTACTTGATCTGGTGTACAGAATATATGCGCATCATCTTGCGTAAAACCTCTAACTCTTGTCAAGCCATGCAATTCCCCTGTTTGCTCATAACGGTACACCGTTCCAAATTCTGCGAACCTTACAGGAAGCTCCTTGTACGACCTTGGTTTATGTCCATAAATTTCACAATGGTGCGGACAGTTCATCGGCTTCAACATGAACTCTTCTCCTTCTCTCGGTGTCTTAATCGGTTGAAAAGAATCTTCTCCGTACTTCTCCCAGTGGCCTGATGTGATATACAATTGCTTGTTGGCAATGTGTGGAGTCATAACAGGTTGGTAGCCTCTTTTTATTTGTTCCTCCTTTAGGAAATTTTCTAATCTTGTTCTAAGTGCTGTTCCTTTCGGCAGCCAAATTGGAAGGCCTGAACCTACCTTTTCAGAAAACATGAAAAGCTCTAGTTCTTTTCCTAATTTTCTATGATCTCTCTTCTTAGCTTCCTCCAACATATGAAGGTACTGGGTAAGTTCTTTTTGCTTTGGAAAACTCACCCCATATACTCTGGTCATCTGCTGACGCGTATCATCCCCCTGCCAAAAGGCTCCAGCAACGTTCATGATTTTTACAGCCTTGATACTTCCAGTATGAGGAATGTGAGGGCCTCTACAGAGGTCAACAAAGTTTCCTTGCTTGTATAGTGTCAGTGCCTCGTCTTCTCCCCTCTTTTCTATCAATTCTATTTTAAACTCATCTCCTTTATCGGAGAAATATTTCAAAGCATCTGCTTTTGTGATGTCGCTACGATCAAAAGTATTTTTCTGTCTAGCCAACTCTAGCATCTTCTCTTCAATCTTCTTGAAGTCATCAGAAGAAATTTTCTTGTCTCCCGTGTCAACATCATAGTAAAAACCATTGGATGTGGCCGGCCCAGTTCCAAATTTTATTCCTGGATACAAAGCCTCTAAAGCCTCCGCTAATAAATGTGCAGAGGAATGCCAAAAAGAAGCTTTACCAGCAGTATCATTCCAGGTCAACAGTTGCACCGTTGCGTCTCCACCAATTGGACGAACCGCGTCCCAAACTTCTCCGTTCACTTTTGCTGACAATACATTTCTAGCCAGACCAGAACTGATCGACTCTGCTATCTGCATGGCAGTTGTCCCTTTATCATATTGCCTCACAGAACCATCCGGCAATGTGATATTTATCTGTGCATCAACTTTGACTTCCATCTATTTAAATTATTTTGATGTAAATACGAATTTTGAACTATTTAAGTTCTTCGATAACGCAAAAATAGATAATTATTGGCTATCCCGGCCATTAGCTTTTTGCCTTTGGCTAAAATAAATGCAAAAATGCCTTTTTTCGATTCAAGAAGCCTTGAAGGAACAATAAAGAGCAAAAATATGTATAATTAGTGAACGTATTCACTAATTATTGCTAAATTCAGTGAAGATGCTCACTAATAACTATACTTTAATATGAAATCTTTGATAAAAAGGAGTTTAAGAAAGCTTGTAAAAAAGAAAGTAGGTAGTGGCAAAGCTATCATGATAATTGGCCCAAGACAGGTTGGAAAAACTACCTTGATTCAAAACGAGCTTAAAAATAAAAACTTTGCTTTTTTAAATGGAGATGATCCTGTAGTAAGGAACTTGCTTAAAGAAGCAAACACAGAGCAACTCAGACAAATTATTGGTGATAAAAAAATCGTTTTTATCGACGAAGCACAAAGAATTGAAGGCATTGGTCTAAGTTTAAAAATCATTATTGACCAATTTAAAGATGTTCAAGTCTGGGTAAGTGGTTCTTCTTCTTTCTCCTTATCACAAGAATTAAATGAGCCATTGACTGGCAGGAAGTGGCAATATGAATTATTTCCAATTAGCTGGCAGGAATTAGAAAATCATATTGGGTTTTTAAAGGCACAACAACAATTAGATACAAGGCTTTTATATGGATTCTACCCAGATGTTATAAATAACCCAGGCGATGAAATAGAAATTTTAAAAAATTTAGTAGACAACTATTTATATAGAGATATTCTCGCTTACGCGGAAATAAGAAAGCCAAAAGTGCTAGAACAATTGGTACAATCCTTAGCCTTGCAAGTTGGCTCAGAAGTAAACTTTGCTGAACTCTCCACCCATATTGGAGTTGATAAAAATACCGTAAAAAGATATATTGATTTATTAGAAAAAGGGTACGTCATTTATTCCTTAAGTAGTTTTAGTAGAAACTTACGAAATGAGATAAAGAAAAATAAGAAAATATACTTTTACGATAATGGGATCAGAAATATGATAATTGGAAACTTCAACCCACTCTCATTGAGAGGAGATGTCGGTGCGATTTGGGAAAATTTCTTAATTTCTGAAAGACTAAAACAGAATAATTATAATCAAAGCTTGGCCAGATCCTACTTTTGGCGCACAACGCAAAAGCAAGAAATTGATTATGTTGAAGATCAAGCTGGCGTAATCACAGGTTTTGAATTTAAGTGGAATCCTAAAAGAAAATTTAAAGCACCGAAAACTTTTACAGAGAAGTATAAAGCCGAAGTAAAAGTAATTCACAAAGACAATTTTAGATCTTTTGTTGTCAAAGAAGGTTGACATGCTATTGTTTGTTGTTTGTTGGCTTTTGGCTTTTGGCTAAAAAAAACGCCTTCTTTTATGAAAGAAGGCGCATTAATTAGGCTTTTAATTTTGCAAAATTATTCATCTTCCTTGTCAACATACCCATCAATTATCTTAGTTGTTTTATCAAACAAGAAAGAAAAACCACTATGAGTGCAAGTTTCGCAGGGGTCATCGACAATGTGAACCATGTAATTTAGATTTATATACCTCTTATCCTCAAAGACAGCATCCGGCTCTCCAAAAACATCAACCATGTTTTGATATTTTGAAAGATATGATGTTTGATGTATTTTTTTCATATTCTTATGAAGATATTTATATAATTCATAGGAATATATATAGGTCACCGCACGTTCTTCTTTTTTTTGCAAAACATGGCCACTTTGTAGATAGAGATATAATTCTTTCCATTCTTCTTTTAATGGTTTAATTTTTTTCTTATTGAATAGAGGTTTGTAATTTTCATTCCCATCATAAAATTTTACAAGCTGGGTGTTGCACGAGCTTAGAATAAAGACCAATATTATTACTGTTTGGTAATTCATTGTTTGATAATTTTTTCTGTTGCCAATATCTTTCCATCCTTTTTGATATTAATAAAATATATTCCATTAGGCATATTTAACAATGAAATAGAAGAATTCTTTAATCCAAAATCAATCGATTTGTAAAACATTTTACCCATTAAATCAGTTATTTCGATTTCAATTACTATAGAAAGGATTCATAGTCGCATTATCGTTATTGACATGGCCAAAGATTTAATATCTCACTAAAAAAGCTTTGCCGCATCCCTGCAACAAAGCTTTTTTGTAAACAAAAGCCAAAGGCTAAAAGCCAACAGCCAACAGCGAGGCACAGCCTCCCTTACTTAACCATAAATGAAATCTTCAAATTAACTCTATACGCTTCCACTTTACCATCTTTCACAACCACACTTTGTGATTGAACATATGCTGATTTGATGTTTTTAATAGATTTAGAAGCTTTCTTAACTGCTGTTGCTGTTGCGTCTTCCCAACTTTTCTTTGAGTCTGATAAGATCTCGATTACTTTGATAATAGCCATAACGGATTTAATATTTAAAATAAACTAATAAAATTTAGTCCTTTATATACGGCTTACAGGAAGTAATTGTTAGCAATTATGCTAGAAGATTTGGTTAAAATAGGGAATTTATTTTTTTAGAGGAGCTGGCTTATTTAGCTGCCAATTCTTTCACTTTTGCGTAAAGCTTATCCTCATCTCCAGTGTAATACTTACGTTTATGATAAGCTATTTCACCATTTTTGTCTATCACGAATGTTTGTGGCAAACCATTTAATTCCCCTGGCATTACATATCTAAATTCTCTGTTAAAATCATGGTAAGTATCCCATTCCCAACCTTGATTGGCTACCATTTCTTGAAATTTGCCATAATTCTTTTCAAAATCGGTGGAGATAGCTACTAGGTTAAAATCAGTCTCTGATTTCCATTGGGCATATTTCTGCTTTATTGCCTTCATTTCAATCTTACAAGGATAGCAGGTTGTCAGCCAAAACAGCAAAACAGTAGGCTTATTCTTGTCAAATATCTCTGAACTCTTTTGAACCTTTTCACCAGCGGTTCTTAAATCGATGTCATAAGGAAATTCCTTCTTAATCTCGGTTTTAGGCCTAGAGGTAGAGACGATATAGTTGGAATTATTAGTTCTTGGTTTATAATTTACTTTATTACTAGCAGCAGGTAGAGAATCCCTTTGACTTTGCTTCACTTGTTTTGCTTGCACTTTAGTTGACTTATCAACAGTACTAACAGACTTATCAACATTTGCATTTGTCCCTGTGCAGCTGCACAGGAAAAGGAATCCAACAAAATATAAGGTGCTTTTTAACATAATCCGTATTCTTAAGTACTATATAATAATATACTATACAATCAATATACTATACAAGTTTTACCAATTTAGGCTTATCTGCTTGGTTTCTTTCTTTTTCAACGTGAATTTGCTGCTTATAGGCGTTTCCAAGACTATCAGCATATTCCAAAAGCATATCAAATCCGTTATCTGCTCTATTTCTGCCTTCGGCTTCAAAGAAGATCTGGTAGATCTTATCTTTTTCGAAAATGAAGTCCTTATAAGCTTGAGTGATGATAATATCGTCACGCTTTAAAACCTTCACATCAATCACCCTTGCTATTTCTCCTTTGTTTTCAAGTTTTAATTGAACGCCTTTCCCTAAGGGAGCTACTTGCAATTGTTTAACGATGATATTGGGCGCCACTTTTCTTGCAGAGCTCTTTTTGCCCATTTTATTAAATGCAGAAATAATTATGCCTAAAAACAAGATGGCTACCAATGCCGTCCCCCCAAGATAGATGGGGTCCATTGCTTGCATTTTTTCAATATATAAGGCCAAGTACTCTTCGTGCATATCCAAAATTACATTGTTTCTTCTTAACGGCCAATAATTTAGGTGATTTTGATATTATTAAAATGAATGTTTTGTTTTGAATATGTTTGGCTACCTATTTTTATTAAAGAATGTAATTCTCCAATGATTGTAATGTCACCCTTACAGGGTTTTTCGCTAGGTATATAATCTTTTCGATGGGTTAAAACCCATGGCTATAGAAACTTCACCCCGCTGGGGTTTTTCCATTGGCAATTTTTAATCAGAACTTTTTAATGCTATTTTTCAATAAGGAGCGTTTACTTTTTTCTTGAAAAAAAAGTAACAAAAATTCAAGGCTTTACCCAACAAAGCTTAAAATGCGCTCGAGGTTATCCCACAAGCTAAAAACTCGCCTTGATGTTAGTTTGGTTTATTTGGCTTTCTTGCTAGTGCATTTTTGTTTCTCTTTGGTTTTTCCTTCTAGGCTCAAACACTTTAGCTTTGCACGGCCAACCCGCCTCGGCAGTCCGTTTCGGTTCCTTCACTTAGATGTCCACTGGACATCTAAATTTGCTTAAGCAAATTATCGATCAGTCATACAGCTTTCCTGGCTAAGGCCAAAGGAAATTAAATGACATCCTGAAATTTACGCACTATTCATGATTAAATATTCTAGAATAATATTTCTTCACACCTTCTACCTTTCTCTCCTAACATATTACTATTTTTGCTCAATAAATATTTCTCATCCATGAGCAAAAGCAGAAAAACCTTTAAGCCTACTCAAAATGGTACCGATACGATCATTCCTTTGAAAGGAATGTATCAGGATTACTTTTTGGATTATGCTTCTTATGTTATTTTAGAACGAGCAGTACCCTCAGTAGAAGATGGACTCAAACCTGTGCAAAGAAGGCTACTTCATGCACTTAGACAGATAGACGATGGTCGATTTCATAAAGTAGCCAATGTGATTGGTCAAACCATGCAGTATCATCCACACGGAGATGCAGCGATCGGTGGAGCACTTGTCAATTTGGGGCAAAAAGATCTACTCATTGATACACAAGGAAACTGGGGAGATGTAAGAACGGGTGACCGGGCGGCAGCACCGAGATACATTGAAGCTAGGTTGACCAAATTTGCCTTGGATGTGGCTTTCAATCCACAGACTACAGAATGGCAGGCAACCTACGATGGTAGAAAAAAAGAACCTGTCAATCTGCCAATGAAATTTCCAATGGTATTGGCGCAAGGGGTAGAGGGAATTGCGGTTGGTTTGTCCACTAAAATCATGCCCCACAATTTTCAAGAACTTTGCAAGGCTTCTATCAAAGCGCTGCAAAAGAAACCTTTTAAACTTTTACCAGATTTTCAAACGGGTGGCATCATTGATGCGACAGATTATAGTCTAGGAAAAAGAGGTGGAAAACTGAAGGTAAGGGCCAAGATTGAAATCAGAGATAAAAACACCTTGGTCATTAAAGAGCTTCCATTTGGTGTCACAACTACCTCAATGATAGATAGCATTTTGAAAGCCAATGATAAGGGTACTATCAAAATCAAAAAAGTTTCTGACAATACAGCTCAAGAGGTAGAAATCGTCATCGAACTGGCATCAGGCGTTTCACCAGAGGT
>CALIIW010000327.1 GCA_938018185.1 uncultured Saprospiraceae bacterium | reverse complement strand
TAGATATTCCGTTGTTCAGTTAATGACCCAAGACACCATAAATCTTCCTGAAACAGTTGTATTTCCATGGCCAAGTAGAGATCACTTTAAATTAGAATTTCTGGCAATGGATGTAAGCAATGAACTTCAAGCCAAAGCAGTTGAGAATTTAGCAGAAAATGCTCTGCGCAAAATGATAGAGGAAGTCCCCTATGACGGAAATGAAAATGCCGATTATTACTTGAGGCAAGAGGCTAAAAATTATTATCATTATGGCCAAACACCACCTATGAATATCTTTAGTCCAATTGCTTGGAAGCAATTTTTTGACGCATGGAAAAGAGGAGATTACAAGAAACAAAAGAAAGATAAGTAGTCCTATTCATAGGATATTCATTGCAAACCAGCATTTCAATTCATACCAAAGGCATCCTTCATTGGCTTTTCTGTATCAGTCTTTTGGATATAGGGGATATACGCAAATTTTTTCTCAAATCTTTAGTTTTATTCACTCGTATACTTCCTTAGAATACAGTGTTACAGCACAAGCTATTAAAGAAAAAGGCACCAATTATGCCAGTGTTTTTTGCCTAGCTTACAAGTAAAAAGTTCCAAAATCTTATAGGACTATGCGAAAAGTCATTGGTATAAGATTTTCATTCTTTTAATTTGTAATTTGTGCGCTTATAAAGGATTAAATAGAATGAAGGTTACAGATTATTTTGAAAAAGCCAATCAAACATTAATTTCATTTGAGATACTCCCTCCCTTAAAAGGAGGAAGAATGCAGGCAATATTTGAGGTTTTAGATCCATTAATGGAATTTAAACCTCCATTCATTGATGTTACTTACCATAGGGAAGATTTCATCTATAAAAAGAGAGATAGTGGCTATTACGAAAAAACAGCTATTAGAAAGAGACCAGGTACCGTAGGTATTTGTGCAGCGATAATGCATAGATATGGGGTAGATGCAGTTCCTCATTTGATATGTGGTGGATTCACAAAAGAAGACACAGAAAATGCTCTGATCGATCTTCATTTTCTTAACATTAATAATGTATTGTGTCTAAGGGGGGATGCAAGACAGATGGATGGCAAGTTCATCCCTGAAAAAGATGGGCACCACTATGCCATTGATCTTGTAAAACATGTAGTAGACATGAATGCAGGAAAATATTTGGATGGAAATATCATTGATGGGGCCAAGACAGATTTTTGTATTGGTATAGCAGGTTATCCAGAGAAGCATTTTGAGTCACCAAATATGGAAATGGATCTTGATTTTGCAAAGCAAAAAATTGCAGCTGGCGCTAATTATATAGTAACTCAAATGTTTTTCGATAATTCAAAATATTTCGAATTTGTTGAAAAATGCAAAGCAAATGGAATAAATGTTCCTATCGTACCTGGATTAAAACCATTGACAAAAAAATATCAGCTCAATTCAATCCCAAGGTTGTTTCATGTTAATATGCCAGAAGCTTTGGCCAAAGATTTAAGCAAGGCTAGCACAGCTGATGCCATTAAGCAAGTTGGGATAGAATGGTGTATTCAACAATCAAAAGAATTAAAAGCCAAAGGTGCTCCTTGTTTACATTATTATACTATGGGGGACACGGAGACAATTAGAAAAATTGCTGAAGCTGTTTATTAAATTCATTTCCATGAAAAAATTCATTTATACATTTGTAGCGCTATTGCTTGCAAGCAATTTTGTAATTGCGCAAATTCAACACCCAGATGAATTTTTCCCAAATAAATTGGGAGAGCATTTTATGCCTCACCATACAATAGTCGAATACTTCAAATACATTGGTCAAAATAGCAAGCAAGCAACATACTTTGATTATGGTTTTACAAATGAGAAAAGACCGCTGGGAATCATAGTTGTATCTTCTGAAAAAAACATGAATAATCTGGAAGACCTGCGCAAGGATAATTTAAAACTTGCTGGCTTCGAGAAAGGAAATAAAAGTAGTGAACAAGATATGGCATTTGTCTGGATCAGCTGTGGCGTACACGGTAACGAAGCAGGGGCAACGAACAGCGCTATAGCAACTATTTATGATCTAGTAAACAAGAGTAATAAGGAAATTCAATCTTGGCTAGAAAACACTATCGTTATAATAGACCCATGTCTTAATCCTGATGGATATTCTCACTACACTCATTGGAATAGATCAGTTGGTAACAAAGAACCAAATCCACATATAGAATCTAAAGAACACAACGAACCTTGGCCTGGAGGACGTGTGAATCATTATATGTTTGATTTGAATAGAGATTGGGCTTGGGCTACGCAAGTCGAAACACAGCAAAGATTAAAAATATATAACCTTTGGATGCCGCACATACATGTTGACGTTCATGAACAAGGTCATAATGATGAATACTATTTTGCACCAGCAGCTAGACCCTACCATAAATACATTACCGATTGGCAAGGAGATTTTCAAGTGGAGATAGGTAAAAATCATACTAAATACTTTGATGAAGAAGGTTGGTTATATTTTACTAGAGAGATATTTGATTTATTTTATCCTTCCTATGGGGATACATATCCTACTTTCAAAGGTGCCATAGGGATGACATATGAACAGGCCGGTCACAGTCAAGCTGGAAGGAAAATATTGATGGAAAATGGAGATACCTTAAGTTTAATGGATCGAATTATTCATCACAAAACAACTGCTTTGTCAACCATAGAAGTAGCTTCTAAATCTGCA
The DNA here is from genome assembly GCA_938018185.1 of uncultured Saprospiraceae bacterium. Classification (GTDB taxonomy): domain Bacteria; phylum Bacteroidota; class Bacteroidia; order Chitinophagales; family Saprospiraceae; genus JALZVN01. Next base: position 2,720 of record CALIIW010000327.1, on the reverse strand, counting down.
GACAGATTGGTTTCAAATTTTAAAAAATATTACGGCACATCAAATAAGCAAGGTATCTATGGTTCATATGTGATCAAGGCAGACAAAGCATCTAGACAAAAAATAAACGATCTGTGCAAATTATTAGATATACATAAAATAGAATATGGAAACCCTTCTTCAGGAATAGGGGGAGGCTCAGGGTTTAGTTTTGCTGAAGCAAAAGATAAATCTTTTTCCTTGAGTAAGGAAGATTTGGTAATTCCAGTTGACCAGCCTTCAGCAACGCTAGTCGAAGTTTTATTTGAACCTAATTCTGTTTTGTCCGACTCCTTGACTTATGATATTACCGCATGGTCATTGCCATATGCCTATGGCTTGAATGCTTATGCTGTAAAGCAAGAAATATCCATTAAAGACTCTTACCAAAGTTTGGAAAGAATCGAAGGCGAAAGTTCTAAAAATGTTTATGCTTTTGTTGTCCCTTGGAACAGCCTTGGCTCAGCTGCATTTTTGAGTGATTGTTTGAAAAGTGATTTAGTTGTTAGAGCTGCATGGGAACCTTTTCAAGTGAATGGACAGGACTTTAAAGCAGGTAGTTTGATCATTTTAAAAAGTGATAATAAAAAGAATGTAAATGATTATGGTACGATAGTTAACGAATTATCTAAAAAGCATGATACAGATATTTATACCTCTTCGACTGGATATGTAAATACTGGTCATGATTTTGGTTCTTCCTATGTGCAAGTTATTAAGAAGCCAAAACTGGCAGTCTTATCTGGAAATTCAATTTCTAATAATGGCTATGGGCATGTTTGGCACTTTTGTGAACAATCAATAGATTATCCATTAACAGTATTAGATATCGAAAACCTATCTGAAAGTTTATTGCAATCTTATACTTGTTTGATTTTGCCAAATGGAGGATACGGTAGTTTGCAGAATGATGAAATCTCTATTATTGACAGTTGGGTGAAGAAAGGAGGGAAATTAATTGCGATACAAGGTGCGGTGAATCGTCTTTCGGCTTCTGAAGCCTTCAAGTTAGAAAAGAGAAGTATAAAAACTACAACAGAGCAAAAAACGGAATCGTCAAAGTTGAAAAAATTTGGAAATCAAGAAAGAAATTACCTGTCGAAGCATCTGCCAGGTGCCATCTTTAGATTAAATATTGACGAAACACATCCACTTTGTTTTGGATTGACTGATCATTACTACAGTTTAAAAACAAATAGCAAATCTTATACCTATTTAGATAAAGGATGGAATGTGGCTTATACAAAAAAGAAACTCTCCACAATTGGTTTTGTTGGACATGAATTAAAAGAAACTTTTAAAGAATCGACTTGTATTGCAGAGCAAGGCCATGGAAAGGGTAAGGTTATTTATTTCATGGATAACCCTGTATATAGAGGGTTTTGGAAACAAGGGGCCTTTCTATTAGGGAATGCTATTTTTATGAGCAACTAAATCAAAATTAGTATCAGGCCATCATTTTCCCAAATCCAATAGAAAGTATTAGATTTGCGGTCAAATTTAGATAAATGATAAGAGCCAACGATCCTAACATAAAATCTTGGGTTGAAACCCCAGAAGATACTGATTTTCCAATTCAAAACCTTCCTTTTGGAATAGGTAAAGCAGGAAACAAAAATCCAGGAGTAGTATCTGCTATTGGAAATTTCATAATTGATTTAAGAGTTCTTGCAGAGCATGGATTTTTTGAAGGAATGGGTTTTGATACTGAAGTCTTTGAAAGACCATTTTTGAATGATATGATTGCTTTGGGCAAACCAATCACTTCAGCCATTCGAGACAGACTTTCTTTGATATTAGATACAGACTATGATGAATGGGACGCATCTGAGTTGAGAGAATATTTTTTATATCCTAAGGAAGAAGTACAAATGATGCTTCCTGTCAAAGTAGGAGACTATACTGATTTTTATAGTAGTAAAGAACATGCTACCAATGTTGGGATGATACTCCGTGACCCAGAAAATGCCTTATTGCCTAATTGGTTACATCTTCCAGTTGGTTATCATGGCAGGGCTTCTTCTATCATACCATCTGGTACTCCTATTCATAGACCAAAAGGACAACAAAGACCTGATCCAGAAAAGCCACCAGTTTTTGGACCATGCAAGCTTTTAGATTTTGAGTTAGAAATGGGGTTTATCGTTGGCAAGCAAACTGCTTTGGGAGAATCGATTTCGACAAAAGATGCGGAGGATCATATATTTGGGTTGGTAATTTTTAATGATTGGTCTGCAAGGGATATTCAGAAATGGGAATATGTTCCATTAGGACCTTTTCTAGGTAAAAATTTTGCATCTACAGTTTCTCCTTGGGTCGTTACACTTGAAGCTTTAGAGCCATTTAAAATACCAGGTTATAAACAAGAACCCCAAATTTTGCCTTACCTAGCGTATGAGGGAAATAAGAATTATGATTTGGAACTAGAAGTAAACATTATTCCTGAAAATGGCGTTTCAACAGTTGTGAGTAAATCAAATTTTAAATACATGTATTGGAATATGGTTCAACAACTAGCCCATCATTCAGTTAATGGCTGTAATTTTAATGTAGGAGATTTATGCGCTTCAGGAACTATAAGTGGACCAGATGAATCAGCTTTTGGCTCTATGCTAGAATTGAGTTGGAAGGGGAGTAAGACATTAAAATTAAATGGGGGGGAAGAACGAAAGTTCCTTGCCGATGGCGATACTGTTGTAATG
>CALIIW010000326.1 GCA_938018185.1 uncultured Saprospiraceae bacterium | reverse complement strand
CCGACTCGACAAGTCGCTAATGAAAGAAGAATCTTCCTTAGCCAAACAAATTCTTTCAACTATCGCTCAAAAAAATTCGGTTCCTTTACAGACCTTCAAACCACTGCGCAATTACGCTGCCATCCTCGAAATACTAGAGTTCGATGGCTATATCAATTCTCATGACGATTGCTATAGTTTTAATTCTCCGATTTTGCAAAATTGGTGGTTGAAATATGCTATTGATTAAGGAAAGATTGAGAGCAAAAACTTGGAGGCAGGATTTCATTCAAACACGAAATTTATTTGGCGCTAAATAGCCATTGCCCTAGCGGGGAACTTCCCACCTCCAACTTCCTTCTTCCTATTTAATTTTTTTACAAAAAAAAATTTAACCATGCCATCACAAACTGTAGCATGCATATACAACCCAAGGAATCAATCACCAAAAGAGTTGATTGAACACTTTGTAGTTCGACAGAAGATATTTGAGAAAATTTTCGAAGACATTCGGACTTCTACTATGAAGTATCCGGAGCAGCATTATATGGTGGAGGGAAAAAGAGGAATGGGAAAGACGACGCTTTTACTTCGTTTAGCATACGCCATTGAGCACGATCCGAAATTGAACAAATGGCTGCTTCCTTTGAATTTCAATGAGGAAGAGTATAGCGTTCGAAAGTTGTTTAGATTGTGGGAAAGGATCATTCAATTGATGGAAGATAGAGACCCCGAAACCTTTGCAGGCTTTTTTGCGCAAGCAGAAAAATTGTCGCACATCTACAAAGCAGATGAAGAATACGAAAAAGAACTGTACCACCTGCTAGAAATGAAACTGCAGGCCAATGGTAAAAAAGTGATTCTTTTTATTGACAATTTTGGAGATATGTTTCAGAAATTTTCTGATTTGGAAGCGCACCGACTAAGAAAGATATTACAGACCTCTGCGGATATCAGAATCATTGCGGCTTCATCTGTGGTACTTGAAGCATTTTATCAATACAATCATCCCTTTTATGAGTTCTTTAAAGTGGAACGTTTGGAGGGATTAGCAATGGATGAAACAAAGCGACTTTTGCTACAGCTAGGAAAAATATACGGTAAAGAAAAAATACAATCCATCGTAGAAAAACAGCCTGGTAGAGTGGAAGCTTTGCGAAGACTGACAGGTGGTGTTACGCGAACCATTATTTTACTTTTTGAGATTTTTGTTGACGACCAAAATGGCGATACTTTTGTTGATTTAGAACGAGTACTAGATCGAGTTACTCCATTGTATAAACATCGGATGGACGACCTACCTGCGCAACAACAACAAATCGTAGAGTCCATTGCCCTGAACTGGGATGCAGTGAGTGTGAAAGAAATTCACGAGCGCACGCGTATCCCTTCCAAAGTCATCTCTGCCCTACTCCAACAACTCACCAAAAATGAAATCGTAGCTAAAATAAAAACGCGCACAAAAAATCATTTGTACCAAATCAACGAACGATTCTTTAACATCTGGTACCTAATGAGACACGGTAGAAATCACGACCGCGAAAAGGTATTATGGCTCGTTCGATTTTTGGAAGAATGGTGTAGCGATCAGGATATTAAAGATCGTGCTGCGCAACATATCAAACGATTGAAAAAAGGAGATTACAATCCTAGAGGTGCCTATTACATGAGTGAAGCTTTGGCTTACACCAATCATCTACCACAAAACGAACAACATCAATTACTGGAAGTTACTCGCGACTTTTTGCAAGAGCGCAAAAGTGCCTATTTCAAAAAACTATCTAAGTCTGACGTCGACTTACTCAACAAAGCAAACCTTTGCCTAGAGCAAAAAAAATATCCACTTGCTATGGATTATTTGCAAAAAATGAAAGATAAGGATGATGCGCGAATTGCCTGGGTTTACCACAGAGGATTGAAAGACATTAAATTAGCTGAACGTCATTATCGCAAAGCAGCAGTAAAAGGGAATGTAGCTGCGCTCAACAATCTTGGCGTCATCTATGAGCATGTACTAAAAGAACCCTTAAAAGCAGAGGCCATGTACCTCAAAGCTGCTGAACATAAAAATGCAAATGCCTTACACAATCTTGGTGCGCTATATAAAAATAGTCTACAAAATAATAAAAAGTCTGAGCAATATTATTTGAAGTTCATGGAAGTAAAAAAAGATGATCCCAACACACTTTTCAGTATGGGAAACCTATATGCTAATAGTTTTAATCAACCAGAAAAAGCCATCGAATATTACAAAGCTGCTGCAAGTCAGGGACAAGTTTTAGCCATGAGCAACCTTGCCTTTTTGTATCTTGAAAAGTATGAAAACCATAAGGAAGCGGAACGATACTTTATGCTATCACTCGATCAAGGTTTACTATTCAATGATGACTTTATTGACATCGCATCTTTACATCCGGTTAACTTTCAATTATTGTATTTACTGGCACGTGGAAAGTATGAATTCCTTTTCAAACATTTCAATTCTGAAGCTGGTGAGAAGGTGCAATTGAAAAATCGATTAAAACCGATTTACTATGCTGCTGCACATTTCTTGCAAGATAAATATCCGAATGAGATTTTGCGAATGGGAACGGAATTGGAAGAGACAGTAACGGAGATCGTGACGCGTGTAGAGGAGATGCGAAGTTGGGTAAGTTGAAATTTTAATTAAAACATTTGTATATTGCCTTTAGACCATCTCAACCTTTTAGCTGAATGATGTTTACCGTAGCTATATTAAAGCAGAATTAATCAAGAAACCATATGAAATTTTTAGCAAAAAAAGTCTTGGAAAAATTTGATTACCAAATCAAAAAGAAAAAAACTTCCGAGACACCTTTGAAGAACAAAAACGCCTGTTAGGTAATACAACTAATCCAGTTACAATTTTTGACGTGGGAGCTTATGACGGTATAACTTCACTTAAACATAATGAACTCCTTCCGAATTCAACAATACATAGTTTTAAACCATTTCCTGAATCTTTCTCAACTTTAAAACAAACCACATCTAATTATGAAAACATTAAAATTCATAATCAGGGGCTAGGAGAATACACTGGCGTTTCTAAATTTCATTCTAATAATTTCGCTCCTACAAATTCCTTATTAGCAACGCATGAAAAAGCAGATAGCAATTGGGGTAACAACAGCATACTAAGCACTAAAGAGGTCATTGATATAACATGTAGAACTCTCTTTCCATAAATACTATCTACTGAAACTTGCCAGCCAAATCCATAGTTTGTTTCTTCACTAGCCTCTGTTTTATAAGATGCGAAAATCAATTTTTTGTCTTCGTCATTTATAAGTTTGTTGCCATAAAGTGCCCTGTCCCACTTAAGCAAATCGATTGTGTTAGAATTGACCATCCCATCACCAATAATACCGTCTAAATAAATAACATAATCATCTTCAGGAGAATCATCAGGTAATATATTTCGCTTTAAGCTATCTGAATAAATATAGCCTAATGCATAATTATCGATTTTCTTTGGATTAAACCTTCTCTGATAAACAAAGGTATTTTCCATTTTTAGTGGTGTAAAAATCTTTTCATTTAAATAATTTCCAAATGATTTTCCACTAACTCTTTCTATCATAGTGCCAAGAAGTAGATATCCAGTATTACTGTAACTATATTTTTGATTCGGATCAAATTCCTTTTCAGGTTTTAGTTGTGCAAAAATTTCAATCACATCTTCATTTGTTGCTATCTTCGATTTGTCCTAGTTCTTTTCCATAATACTCATATAATCAGGTAAACCACCAGTGTGTATTAATAGATTCTCTATGGTAACATCTGCGTAGTGCTTTAATTCTGGGATGTACTTGCTAATTGGATCATCGTAAGAGAGCTTTCCTTCTTTTTGAAGTTGTACTATACCCATCGCAGTAAATTGTTTTGAGACAGATGCTAATTCAAAAGCCGTTTCTATATTTAGTTTCTCCTTGGTTTCATCATTTGATACTCCAAAACTTTTTTGAAAGATTATATTTCCTTTTTCAGCAATAAGTACGTTTCCATTGAATTCTCCATTTTTGTAATGTTCGGTGTAAAGAGAGTCGAGCCTTATACTTTGTTCATTCTCAACAATTTTGATTTTGGCATTTTTTTTATTTTTCTGACAAGAGGATATAGCTGTCAGGATAATTAATGCGAAAAGAATTTTTTTCATTTGTATTTTTACTTTTGTAAAATAATCTATAATAATCTTGCGTATGAGGCGCTAGGCGTTTATTGCTGCTGGATTCTACTCATAGTTTTTCCATCATTTCTTCTAATTTCTTGGTGTTACTACCTTCTTGTTTACCAACTTCAATTGCTCTTTTAGCGACCTTTTTGGTTTCTTCTTTATTCCCTGACTTATAGAGAAGAAAAGCGTATGTATCTAAATAATTAAATTCTGGATTGTTACTTATGAGCTCATTCATCCAATCTATACATTTTGCATTGACTTCTTTATCATCGCAATTTTTATAAATATCCCAAGATATATGATTAATCGTTCCGTCTTCCATCTCACCTTTATCCTTGCTAATTTCATAAATTTCAAATACCTCCTTCCATTTATTTTGAGCTTTTAGCCTTTTGATCTCGAAACCTGGCAAAATGTCATCTGCACGGTCCTGACCAAGGGCTTTTATCGCAAAAGCAAGAGCTTGGTCGTACTTTTCTTGATTGTTTTCGGTGATGGCTGCGCCGAACTTTCCCGATGCTATGTAATATAAAATCATATCCAAATCTTGTTTTCCATAGAGTTCAATATAATTCTGCCTGTCTTCTAACAAAATATCTCCGACATTTGAAGAAGATTCTTCAGCAAAATAGAACAGTGTAGAAAAATCTTCTTCTGTCAAGAAATTTTCTTTGCTTTCGAAGAAGTCTAGGATGTCTTCGGCCTTCGGTCTTGTATTGGTTCTATTCACAAAGTCGATATAAAATTTTGGGTATTGAGACACCCTTACTGTGTTCGAATATCCTTTTAGATATTCATTTCTTTTATTTAACTCTAAAGTCTGTTCCGTAAAATCCAACACATTTTTACTTAACGACTGAAAATCCTCTCCAGGAAATCCATACTTTCTGTTAACGACATACCCTTCTGAATTAAGAACTATTGCCGTGGGATAACTCCTGACATGATGCTTTTTGGACAAATGGAACACTGTGTCATTTTCAGCATTATACTTTAACAAGATATAATCCTTGCCCAAAATTTGTCTAATCGAATCATTTTGTAAAACGATTTTATCTAATTTTTTACAAGGCGAGCACCAAGATGTATAAAAATCGATAAAGATAAGCTTGTTGCTTTTTCTTGCAAGTTCTATTGCTCGGTTATAATCTTGGTCTATTTCTTCCAATTTGTGGCTAGAAGTTGTTTTTGTTTCTGCTTTTACATTCTGAAAACAGCAAAATATTACGAAGACAAGTAAGATAATTTGATTCTTTTTCATGTTATAAATGTTTGATTTTATTTGTTTACGATGGTTGCCCAACGAGTTCTTAATTAGTTATATTTGTTCATCTTGCAGCCAACTCATATATATCTGGTTTGTATTCAGAATTGATAGTCCATTCATTTTCATAAAGGGTTTCATCAACTTTTATGTCAACATTATTAGAAGTGGCTTGAATGATTGGCAAATTTTTCTGCTAGAAAACAGGATTGACAAGCAATAATAAGACGATAATTTTCAATGATGTTTTCATAAGAATTTAGTTCAAATGTTATTGTAATTTTTAAAGAGAGCGTTTAAATTATATTTTGTTATCGATATTTATTTTTTACGAATTGAAGTTTTATCTACACCTTGTTTTATTTGTTGTACTCTATAACTTTTTACAGAGCCATCATCATTTAAGTTAAACGTATAAGTAACTTCTGGACTAAACCCGTTTACCCTAAATTTTGTGTTATTAATTGGAACAAGTTCAAAGTCACTGTTTGTCCAGAGCGATTGGTGAAGCAGCTTGATTTCTTCACTATCGCCTTTTTCAGTAATATACGTTCCTGCATATTTTTGAAGTATTGTATCTTGTAGTCTAATGTCTTTTTCAAGAGGCAGATTGTAAATTATATTTCGTGTATCTTTTGATGGTAATCTAGTTTTGCCAGTTCTGTTGTCGTTATTCTGAAGCAAGATGATCGTGTAACCCTTTTCAATATGCCTACTGATGTAGGTCAAATAACCTGGAAAATATCCACTATGATATACAAATTTACCATAAGGTTCTTCGTCTTTTAAAAACCAACCAAACCCATAGCGGGTCTTTTCACCTGAATTAAGAACTCCTGGAGAAAATATAAAGTCTGTATCCTCTTGGCTTATTAAGGTGTTTTCTTTTAAAGCTCTATCCCATTTAAGTAAGTCATCTACAGTAGAATATATTTTTGCTTGACCATAAACGCCTTTGTATTTATGAAATAATTCTTCGTCTTCCGGATATTCATAATATGCTTTGGCAATTTGCTCGTCTTTCCAATTTGCATCAATATCATCATACATTAAGAGTCTTGTGTTATTCATTTTTAGAGGTTCAAAAATGCGCTCATCTAAAAATGTTTCGAATTTTTGATTTGTAACGCTTTCAACAATTGAAGCCAATAAAAGATAACCTGTATTACTATAATCAAATTTTTCTCCTGGCTCAAAATCTACTTTTGGCTTTGTTGCTTCTAGTAGGTTAATCACATCATTGTTTGTTATAATTGATGAGTCATACTTCTCATCATTAAAAAGGTTAAGGTAGTCAGCTAAGCCCGAGGTGTGGTAAACAAGATGTTTTATTTTAATGTCATTGTAATGATGCAGTTGCGGAAGATATTTTGATATTGCATCGTCAAAGGATAGTTTCCCTTGTTTTTGGAGTAAAAAAATTGAAAAAGCTGTAAATTGTTTAGAAACTGATGCTAAATAGAAAATAGAGTTTCGTTGTAATGGTATGTTTTTATCACTATCAGATATTCCAAAACTTTTGGCGTAGATTTCTTTTCCCTCGTGGGCTACTAGTATATTTCCATTAAATTCGCCGTATTTAAATAACTCTGTATAAAGTGAGTCAATTCTTTGAGTGACATTATAATTTTCAATAGATTGCTCATTCACTAGATTTACTGAGAGACCAAAAAAAAGTACGATTATTACGTAAGTATACTTTATCATAATTTATTTATTTTTCAAAAATATTTTATTGGGTAATAAGGAAATTGTAAAAATGTAAACCTCCACTCGGCCCATAAGATGCTACTTCATCCAGTTTTACTTTAAGTCTAGACTTTCTTTTGTCTAACTTGACACTCGGGATACTGCTTGATAATAACTACGGCTATTACCTTGAAAATTGGCTCGTCTAAATCCAAAATTCATCAGAACTTAAATATAAATTTGACTAACTGCTTAAGTAAATACCATTTTTCATAAGGCAATTTTAAAACAATTTACCTTACAAATAGCCTCAAAATCAGTACGTTAAACAAAATTGGGATGGTTGTGTCACTTTTGTGATGAATGGGAAAGCTATTAAAAGTCAGCTTTTGAAAAAGATCTAGAAACTGGAATACTTGTAGCAACTTTATCTAGTTGTATTGTGAGTGATCTAGCATTACCATCAATAGATGTAATATGTTGCG
>CALIIW010000325.1 GCA_938018185.1 uncultured Saprospiraceae bacterium | reverse complement strand
AATTTAGCTTGTTTTGCCATAATTTCTGAATGATCCTTTACCATGATGAATAGCTGATCAACACCGGACATCTTGGCTACAAAACAACCTGTAATATTTTTCCAATCTATGAATCCAGCTTTAGCTATACTTACATTATCTTCCAAACCCTTATCATTTATTATTATCGCGGGTTTTCTTATCCTTAGTTGCAGTATAGCGTTAATGATAAATGCTAAACAAATAATCAATGCTAGGCAACAAAAAATCATTAGATAGAAATTATAGTCTTCAATCTTCATAAAGTACTTATATAGTATAAATAAAAGATAGAGAAATGGAATTCCTGACATCAATAATATCTTTATGTAAGCTGAGGATTTTTGTGGTATTATAATTTCACTCATCTTTAAAATTTTTATGATTATTTTTAAAAGTCCAAATCATTCTAAGATGCTTAAATCACCCTGAAATAATTTTACTTCTCCTTCTAAAAATTCAAGTTCTATCATATAAATAAAAACCCTAGGAAGAACCCGCTCTTATTCTAGATAAAAAGAGTGGATTTAGTAATACTTAAAAGATGAACTGCTAGAATTAATTTTCTATTTAAGAAATAAAATGTTGATTTTTCTTTAAAAAATCGAAGGCATCAAAAAGTCATGATCTTGATCATCATCTCTCTCATGATTTCATGTCCTGTGGAGTTTGTATTATTTACACCTTTAGATTGGAGATCGCATTCTTTTAATAAAAACAAAATTTTCTCCGTTTTTCTTAAGCCAAGATTTTTATGTCCGGCACGAAATTTTTCTACAAAAAACTTCGCTGCATAGCTGTTCTTTGCAGCATAGCCAAGCTTTTTTGCTAAGTCCATATCATTCAATTCATAATAAGAAAAAGAAGCATAAAGTTTTAAGAAAAAACTTGATAAGCCTCCAATAACCATTGTGATATGATTCTTTTTTGGATTCGCTCCAAAATAATCTATGATTTGAAAAGATCTTTTAAAATCACCATATGCAATTGAATTTTGCAATTCGAAAACATTAAAGTCTTTTGAAACGCCAATGTGTTCTTCAACTATTTTGTCCGTAATCGTGCTCTTAGGTTCTACAAGAAGTGCTAGTTTATTTAACTCATTGACAATATTAGAAATTTTTGTTCCTAAATGTTGACTAAGCATATTAGCAGCATTAGGAGTAATCTCTAAATTTAATTTCTTAATGTAAGAGGATATCCAATCAGGAATCTTATTGTCATAAATAGGTTTTGCTTCGAAAACGGCACCTTTTTCTTTAATTTTTTTCCCTATCGCCTTCCTCATGTCATAACGCTTCCCTTTAAAAGCTAAAACCAAAACCGTACTTGGAATTGGGTTTTTCAAATAGCTGAGCAAAATATCATCTTCCCCTTTAAGGTCTTGCGCTTCTTTTATAATTACCAGTTGATGGGAAGCCATCATCGGATACTTCATACATGTATCAAGAATTTGTTGGTACTCAGAATCTTTTCCATAAAAGATATGGAGATTAAAGTCCTTCTCTGTTTCTGTTAAAAACTTATTCTCAAATTCATTAACTATCTCTTCAACAAAGTATGGTTCGTTACCATGAAGTAGGTATACTGGAAAACAATTTTTAGCCTTGATCTGTTTTTTAATCTCACTGAGCATGTTGCAAATTTAATAAAAAAATTCGCTCTAATTTTTTATCATTTTTGCTATAGCATTGATCCAATCTGGGTCATCATTCAAAGATGGAACTAGGTCAATTATTTCACCGCCCCATTCTTGAAATTCTTCATTATACTCGTCACTAATTTCAATGGTCGTCTCCAAACAATCAGATACAAAGGCAGGACTAAAAGCCAAAAGTCTTTTAGCTCCTTTTTCAGCGAGCGCTTCGATGGTTTTAATGGTATATGGTTTTATCCATGGATCGGGGCCTAGTCGTGATTGGAAGCAAATGGTATAATCTTCCTTTTTTAATCCCAGTTTATCGGCAATAATAAAAGCAGTATCATGGCATTGGGCAGAATAACAAAATTGATTCTGTTCGGATATACTTTGACAGCAGTCTTCCGTTTTTAAGCAGTGATTGCATCTATCTGTCTTTTTCATCTGACTTTCCGGTACACCATGAAATGAAAACAGAATGTGATCATAGCTATCTATGTCAAACTTCCTAGCATTTTTGACAAAGACATTCAGCATGTCATCATTGTCATGATAAGAATTTATCATCCGAATAGATGGAATAGCCAATTCCTTTTTCATCAATCTCATGACTTCATCAAGCACAGAACCTGTACTTGCAGAAGCATAATGCGGAAACATTGGAAAAACAATAATTTCAGAAACATTTGATGCTAGCAATTTTTTAATCCCACTATCCATGCTTGGGTTTTGATACCTCATCGCCAATTCTACAACATAGTCAGGCCCAAGAATATTTCTTAGTTCTTCCAGAACCTTAAAACCATAAACTTTTAAAGGAGAACCTTCTTCCGTCCAAAGCATTTTGTAGAGTTTAGCCGAAGAGCCAGACCGAAAAGGCGCAATAAATCCCCTTACAAGCAAGTTTCTAAAAACCCAAGGAATATCTATAACCCGCTTATCTAAAAGAAACTGCTTTAAATACGTGTAGACATCGCCTCTGTTGGGAGAATCTGGTGTGCCCAAATTCACAACCAATACCCCCTTTTTTCCAAATTTTGACATTTTTCAAATTATGAATTTCTAACAAAAATCTATGACTTTTGTTTAAAAAGACAAGATAGAAACATTTTCTATTTAACTTATAATGCTAGATTTGTCAAATGAAAGAAAAACCTCTTATTTTAATAGCGAATGATGATGGAATTACTGCCCCTGGAATAAAGGCTTTGATAAATGTCGCCAAGGAATTTGGGGACATTGTTGTTGTTGCTCCAGATTCTCCTCAATCAGCAAAAGGACATGCCCTAACGATTACTGTCCCTTTGAGAATAGATGAGACAGATATTTTTGGAGAAATAGAAGCATATAACTGCTCTGGAACTCCGGTAGACTGTGTCAAACTTGCTAAAAACTTTGTCTTGGAAGGTAGAAAGATAGATCTTTGTCTGTCTGGAATTAATCATGGATCAAATGCTTCTTCCAATATCTTGTATTCAGGCACTATGTCTGCCGCCATGGAAGCAAGTATGGAAGGTATTGATTCTATTGGATTCTCATTGCTTGATTTTTCTATGAAAGCAGACTTTACACAGGCAACTAAATATCTTAAGTTAATAATTGCTCACGAATTAAAAAATGGGCCTAAGACCGGACGTCTTTTGAATGTAAACATTCCCAAAATAAAGAGCTCAGAGATTAAAGGCATTAAAGTTTGCAGGCAAGCAAATGCTAGATGGAAAGAAACCTATAGAGAAGGAACAGATCCATATGGTGGTAAGTATTATTGGCTATCTGGTGAGTTTATCAACTACGACAAAGGTGATGATACTGATATCTGGGCCTTGGAAAATAATTACATCTCAGTAGTCCCTTCTATGCATGATTTAACAGATTATGCTATGCTGGATAAACTAAAAGATGAAATGAAAACCTTATAGGATAGTTGTAGGAACAGTATAGAAATTAATTCATAAATTTGCATATGGCAAAAGATTCGATTTTCATTGGTATTTTGTTTGGTTTATTAACACCAATTTTTGGTTACTATCTCATTGAAGCCTTATTTGACCTTTATGCCTTGGCTATGCACGAACCAGCGCCTGATTGGCGAGTGAAAACACTTTCTGTCATGGGACTATGTATGAATCTAATCCCTTTTCATTTATTTAGAATCAAACGATATGACAAGTCATTAAGAGGCGTTGTATTTCCAACCATCCTTTATGTTGTAATCTGGGTTTTTTATTTCTGGGATTCCATCTTCTTAACTTAATATGAAGTATTATTTAATAGCTGGAGAAGCTTCAGGTGATCTTCATGGTTCCAATCTTATTAAAGAATTACAAAAAGTAGATAAAACAGCTGACTTTTGTGCTTGGGGTGGAGACTTAATGGAAGAAGCAGGCGCAAAAATTCAAAAGCACTATAAAGATTTGGCCTTCATGGGTTTCGTAGAAGTTTTGATGAACATAAGAACCATTCTTAAAAACTTCAAAATCTGCAAAAAAAACATTTTGCATTATCAGCCAGATGCATTAATTCTAATTGACTACCCAGGTTTTAATTTAAGAATGGCTAAATGGGCAAAAGCAAAAGGCTTGAAAGTCTATTACTACATTTCTCCAACCGTCTGGGCTTGGAAAGAAAATAGAGTCGAAACCATTCGAAATAATGTAGATCGTATGTTTACCATTCTTCCTTTTGAAAAGCAGTTTTATAAAGACCGCGACTTTGAGGTTGATTTTGTAGGCCACCCATTACTTGACCACATTGAAAACTATGTCGCTAAAGATTTACCTGAAGTGCCCTCCGAAAAAAGAATAGTAGCACTACTACCTGGTAGTCGCAAACAAGAGATCTCAACAATACTCCCGACTCTTTTAGAATTGAGCCGTCAAAAAGAAAACTTGCATTTCGTGATTGCGATGGCCCCTGGTCAAGACGAAAAATATTACAAAAGCTTCATACCTCAAGATCTCCGTAATGTCTCCTTGGTTCGAAATCGAACTTACGATCTGTTTAGTAAAGCAGAAGTGGCTATTGTTACTTCTGGCACCGCAACTTTAGAGACAGGCTTATTCAAAGTACCTCAAGTTGTTGTATATAAGACATCAGCCATTTCCTATGCTATCGCTAAAAGATTGGTCAATGTGAAGTATATCTCCTTAGTGAATCTAATTTTAGATAAGGGATTAGTAAGAGAACTAATTCAAGAAGAGTTTACGCTTGCAAATTGTAAAATTGAATTAGAAAACTTGCTGGACACAAAAAGACAAGAAACATTAAAACTTGAATATGAGCATCTACATGAGGTCTTAGGCAAGGCGGGTGCTTCGAAGACTACTGCCAATTTGATTTACAAATACCTTACATAGGGATTGTCGGATAAAACTTAAACCTTTGAAAATCAACTTTTGATACCTTTGTAATTTAAATTATTATCCTCGTTTCTAGCGATAATCTCATAAAAACAAGTTAATCTTCGAAAGCCATTTGTAATGATTTTTAATAAAGAATCTCCCCAAATGAATTCAGATCATTTCTTGTAACCAGTGTTTACACACTGGGCTACAATATTGTCACGCCTCTGGCGTTTTACAAAAAAGAAGGCAACGCGATGCATTGCCTTCTTTTTTATTTTATTACTTCTTTTTTGGAGCTGCTTTCTTTTTAGCAGATGCTTTTTTCTTTGCTGCTGGCTTTTTCTTTTTCTTTTTTTCCTTGACAACAAAAGCATCTGGAATTTCCGCTTCAATAAGCTTTTTGACATCTTCCAAAGTCAATAATGCAGCTTCTTCAGGAGTAATCCTTTGGCCATCTTCTCTTTTAGGTATTCGGACAGGCTTCTTTTTGAATTTTATAATTGGCCCCCATCGTGCATTTTCTAATGTGATACTTTCTTCTGGCCATTGATGAATGTAACGATTGGCTTCTTTCTCTTTTTTAGCGGCAATCAACTCATGACATTCCGCAGTAGAAATATTTTCAGGATCGTATCTCCTAGGAATATTGATAAACATTTCATTCCATTTTAAGAATGGTCCGAATCTACCTTTGCCTTTAGTGTACTCTATTCCTTCAAATGTTCCTATAGGTGCATCTGCTTTTCTTTTTTCGACAATGAGCTCTACTGCTCTGTCCATTGTAATCAAGTATGGATCTTCTCCTTTTGGAATAGAGATGAACGCTTCATTGTGCTTGACATAAGGTCCAAATCTTCCTATTGCAATGGTGACATCCAAATCTTGGTAAGAACCCAATACCTTTGGAAGGTCAAATAATTTTAAAGCTTCTTCAAATTTGATTGTACCAAGACTTTGACCAGCTGTAAGGTTTGCATAACGCGGCTTTTCTTCCTCTTCTAGCTCATCTGGTTTTCCAATTTGTACCATTGGTTTTCCAAATCTATTTATTCTAACCAATAAGGTTCTTCCAGATTCTGGATCTTTACCCAAAATCCTTTCTCCTGATTCCCTTTCTGCATTCTCTAAAGTCTCCTTAACTTTTGGCTCAAAATCTTTATAGAAATCACGAATCGTTTGCACCCACTCTTTATCACCTGCCGCAATTTTGTCAAACTTTTTCTCAATCTCAGCAGTGAAACTATAATTCATAATTTCTTGAAAGTGCTTTGTCAGGAAATCCACAACGATCATTCCAACATCTGTTGGATACAATCTATTTTTTGTTGTCCCGGTTATCTCTGAGTCTTTTGACTCTGTAACTTTATTGTTTTTTAATTTAAAAACACTGTAATGCCTTTCTACACCATCTCTTGATTCTTTCACTACATAACCACGACCATCCATCATGATCTTATTAATGGTTGGTGCATAAGTAGATGGTCTACCTATTCCTTCTTCTTCCATTTTCTTCACAAGACCAGCTTCAGTGTATCTAGCAGGAGCTCTAGTGAATCGCTCAACAGCTATCATTTCATTCAAGTCAAGAATTTGACCTACTTTAAGCGGTGGTAAAATTCCTTTTGCTTCTCCCTCTTCTTCATCGTCGTCTTTAGATTCTAGATATACTTTTAAAAAACCATCAAACTTTAGGACTTCTCCATCAGCCTTTAACTCTTCATTTGCCATGGTAGAAATACCAATTTTTACAATTGTTTTTTCTAACTCAGCATCAGCCATTTGAGATGCAATGGTTCTTTTCCAAATCAATTCATACAAACGCTGTTGATCTCTATCAGTAGTAGCTTGCATGACCCCCATATTAGTCGGACGAATGGCTTCGTGCGCCTCTTGGGCATTGCTATTTTTATTTTTATACCTTCTTGCGTTCGCGTATTTTTTTCCAAATTTATCGATGATCTCTGTCTCAATTGCACTCATAGCCTGCTCAGATAAGGCAACTGAATCCGTTCTCATATATGAAATAGAACCTTGTTCGTAAAGCTTTTGAGCGTTTACCATCGTACGCTTAACAGAGAAACCTAATTTTCTACTAGCTTCTTGTTGCAAAGTTGAAGTTGTAAATGGCGCAGATGGTTTTTTCTTTGTTGGTTTTACATCAATTTTGTTGATCTTAAAATCAGCATTAACACATTTATTTAAAAAATCCTTGGCTTCTGATTCCTTATTATAACGAGAAACTCGTTCTGCCTTAAGACCAACCATTTTGCCTTGTTCATTCTTAACATCAAAAACAGAAGTTACCTTATAAAAGGGATGAGATTCAAAACTTAAAATTTCTCTTTCTTTATCAACAATTAACTTTACTGCTACTGACTGAACACGTCCTGCAGAAAGGTCTTTTTTTATCTTTCTCCATAAAATTGGTGACAAGTCAAATCCAACCAGTCTATCCAAGACTCTTCTAGCTTGTTGCGCATTAACTAGATTTAAATCTAGGGTTCTTGGTATTGTTATCGCATTTTGAATGGCAGACTTTGTGATTTCATGAAATACAATACGCTTAGTTGTATGCACATCAAGACCTAATACGTGACAAAGGTGCCATGAAATAGCCTCCCCTTCACGATCCTCATCCG
The DNA here is from genome assembly GCA_938018185.1 of uncultured Saprospiraceae bacterium. Lineage (GTDB taxonomy): Bacteria > Bacteroidota > Bacteroidia > Chitinophagales > Saprospiraceae > JALZVN01. The sequence goes on along the minus strand of CALIIW010000325.1, from coordinate 14,839 downwards.
TCGCTAACCATACGGTATCAACCTTTCCTACCCAATCTTTGAGATCTGCGACAACTTTGGCCTTATCTGGTGATACTATATAGTTAGGTTTGAAATCATTTTCCTTATCGACTCCTTTATTTCCTCTATCTAGCTCTCGGATATGACCGAAGCTCGACTTTACTTTGAAGTCTTTACCTAAATATTTTTCTATTGTTTTGGCTTTAGCGGGCGACTCAACAATCAACAAATTCGAAGCCATAGGATGATTTTTATAAAATATATATTACAAGTGAGCTTAATGCTTTATGAAAATAGAACCATAATAATTCCAAATAGTTTCAAAAGGATTATTTATAAATGTGGGCAAATGTATCAAAATAGAATAAACCTTTGGTTAAAAAAGATAATATTTTTTGACAAGCCTATGCTATCAGGCTATTAAAAACTATTAATAATAGGTATAAATGTCTCTGCTTTTAAGGATGCACCTCCAACCAATCCACCATCTACATCATTTTTTGCAAATATCTCTTTTGCATTTGCAGGCTTGACTGATCCTCCATATAATATGGAAATACCTTCAGAAGCTGCAGCTCCAAATTTATTTTTTAATACTGATCTAATATGCGCATGCATTTCTTGAGCCTGTTCCGGGCTAGCTGTTTTTCCTGTTCCAATCGCCCAGATTGGTTCATAAGCTAAAATTACACTTTCAAGCTGCTGCTCTGTCAAATGAAACATTCCATTTTTTAATTGAGCTTCAACATAAGCAGATTGCTCATTTGCTTCTCTCACACTAAGAGGCTCTCCACAACAAAAGATGCATTTAAGGCCAGCATCTAAAACTGCAGTAAGCTTTTTTGCTAACAATTCATCTGCCTCGTTAAAAATTTCTCTTCTTTCCGAATGGCCAATTATTATATAGTCTACCCCAACAGATTTTAACTGCTTCAAACTAACCTCACCAGTATAAGCACCTGATTCCTGCTCATTGCAGTTCTGAGCAGCTAGAAAGACATTTGGGTTGGTGCCTGTATGCAAAGAACAACTAAATAGAAAAGGAAATGGTACACCTAAAATTACTGCCGTTCCAGCGGGTACGCTTTGTTCAGAAATTTGCTGAGCCAACGAAACTGAAGCATCAAGATCTAAGTTCATTTTCCAATTCCCAGCAGCAATATTTTTTCTCATGATTATATTTTTTTTGCAAAAGTAAGTCTTTATAAGGATTCTGTAGATGTTTGAACAAACATTCTAAATCCAATGCAAAAATAGAAGAAAATATTTTTAACTTGAGCGCTTATTGATTTTGCATGAAATTTGGGAAATTAAGTGATCTGAGTAATGTTGATTTTACCTTTCCTGAAGATCTTGTAGAAAATCAAAAGTTGTTTGACAATATATCTCAAAATAGTGATGCAAGCCGTATATTTATTGGTACTACAGGCTGGTACAATAAAGAATGGCTTGGTACATATTATCCTAAAAAAACAAGTACAAATTCCTATTTAGTAGCGTATTCTAAGCAGCTGAATTCCATAGAATTAAATACAACTCATTATAGAATTCCTACAATAGAAAATATAAAATCTTGGTCCGATAAAGTTGATAAGAGCTTCAGGTTTTGTCCAAAAATAACTCAAAGCATTAGCCATAGAGGACTATTAATAGATAAAATAAACTTATTAAATAATTTTTATAAATCGATTCAAGAACTGGGTGATTCACTGGGTATTTGCTTTTTGCAACTGCCCGAATCATATGGTTCAGATAAAAAGGGAGATTTGAAACACTTCCTAATCCATACGCCCTCGCACATCCCATTGGCCCTTGAATTCCGAGAGAAATCTTGGTTTTCAAATCGCAAAGAATTTCTGGACTTATTCCAGCTTCTTGAATCGTTTAAAATCACTCCAGTTATTTCAGATGTAGCTGGTCGAAGAGATGTATTGCACCTAAGACTTTCCACAAACAAACTAATTGTTAGATTTGTCGGCAACAACCTCCACCCTACCGATTATTACAGACTGGATCAATGGATCCCAAGACTTAAAAAGTGGTTTGAATTTGGCCTAAAAGAAGTATATTTCTTCTTTCATCAGCCAAATATCAATAATGTGCCTATTATTATTAATTATTTCGTAAAACAGGTTAATAATACAGAGGGTTTGCCAAGATTGAAGGAAATGACAATAAATAATTCGGAAAATACGCAGTTAGAATTATTCTAAAGTCGTACAATGAATGGATTCGTTAACAAATTTTGAGATTATTGCTTAAATGGATTTAGAAACCTACCCATATATTCATAGAGATATTAGCTGGCTCTCCTTTAATTACAGGGTTTTGCAAGAAGCAAAAGACCCCTCTGTTCCTCTAATGGAGAAAATTAAGTTCCTAGCCATCTACTCCTCCAACCTAAATGAATTTTTCAGGGTAAGGGTAGCAAATCATAGAAATCTACTCAGAGTTGGCAAGAAAACCAAAAAGAAATTAGAGTTCGAACCTAAGAAAATCCTGAAAGAAATTCTTGAAATTGTAAATGAACAACAAGTTGAATACAGTGAGATTTTTGAAAAATCGATAATCCCTGAACTTAAAAAACAACACATTTACTTATTGAGGCGGACCGATCTCAACCATGACCAAATTGAATTTGTTGAAAATTACTTCAAAGATAACATGCTACCTTTTGTGCAACCGGTAGTATTGCTACATGGCAAAATTAGACCATTCTTGAATAATGCGGCTTTGTACTTAGCCCTTTACATGAAAGATAAGGAATCTGGGAAAGAAGAATTTGCATTGACAAAGATCCCTTCGGATCATCTACCAAGATTTGTAATTTTACCTTCTGGCAACAATCATCATAACATAATCATGCTTGATGATATTGTAAGGCACAATATCCAGTGGTTATTTCCTGGCTATGACATCATAGATTCGTTTAGTATAAAATTGTCTAGAGATGCTGAATTGTACATAGACGACGAGTTTTCAGGTGATCTGATCGCGAAGATCAAAGCCAGTTTAGGCAAAAGAAATGTAGGACCACCTTCTAGGTTTGTATATGACAGAGAAATGCCTGAGGTACTTTCTAATTTCTTAGAACAGAACTTCGAGATCGACAAATATGACCTAATTCCTGAAGGACGGTATCATAATAATTTTGACTTCTTCCATTTTCCAGATTTTGGTTATAAATATTTAGAAAACAATCCATTACCTCCTATCCCATACAGTCCCCTTGAAGAATCCGAAGATTTTTTCGAAACCATAAAGGAGAAAGATCATTTGATTCATTTTCCATATCATTCTTATGAATCTGTCATCCAGTTTTTTGAAAAAGCCGCTGTCGATCCAAGTATAACTCACATAAAAATCATACAATACAGGGTTGCCAAAAAATCAAGGATAATGAATGCCTTGATTCAAGCTGTAAAGCTCGGTAAGCAAGTGTCTGCATTCATAGAAGTAAAGGCAAGATTTGATGAGGAACAAAATTTAGAGTGGGGTGAACGCTTGGAAAACGCTGGTATTAAAGTTCAGTATAGTTTCCCTGGCCTTAAAGTTCATTCAAAATTAGCCATAGTAAGAAGAGAAGAAAAAGAAGGTGGAAAACTATATGCTTATCTAAGTACTGGAAATTTTAATGAGGATACTGCTAAAATTTATTCTGACCTTGGCTTATTCACAGCTGATGAAAGGTTGGTTGGAGAATCTGCAAGATTATTTTCTTTTCTAGAAACTGTTAAACTACCACAACAGCAATTTGAACACCTTCTTGTTGGCCAATTTAACTTGAGACCAAAACTTGAGAAATTTATTGATCAAGAAATCAAGAATGCTCAAAACGGAAAAGAAGCTTCCATTACTTTAAAAATGAATAGTCTGGAAGATGATGAAATGATCCAAAGATTATACCTTGCTGATCAAGCTGGTGTTAAAGTCAATCTCATTATAAGAGGCATTTGTTCTCTTGTTCCAAAGATGAAAGGTTTTAGTGATAACATTGATGCCATAAGTATAGTAGATAGATTTTTAGAACATGCTCGAATCTTTATTTTCCACAATGATGGAAAAGAAAAAATTTACCTCTCTTCTGCAGATTGGATGACTAGAAACTTAAGCTATAGAATTGAAACGGCCTTTCCGATTTATGATAAAGAATTGCGAACTCAAATCAGAGATTTTATTCGCATCCAAAATCATGACAACACAAAAGCAAGAATCATAGATGAAACCGGAGCCAATGAATACAGAAAAAATAAATCTGATCTTGCCGTCCGCTCTCAATTAGAAACTTATTACTATATCAAGAGGAAAATGGAAAGCGTTCAGTTTGATGCTATGGAAAATATAGAAATATAGTTTAAGAACTAGCTGTTTTTATTAAATTGGATTTACTCACTTCCTAAAGCCCTAGTTTCTTATTCTTTGACTTACCAATTTTATATTGTATCCCAAGCATATAATACCTTGCTAAGGTTTGAAAATTGTTTTCATACACAGCATTTAAATCTCCTCTTCTGGAATAGCCTATATTTTGGTTTAATAGATCCGAAACAGAAAAGCTAACTTCTAATTTATTTGATAAAAACAATTTGGACACTTCAAGTTTTATCATATTAAAAGAAGGCTCCGTTCCGTACAAATTATTTCTATTATGAATTCTATCATAGCTTGCCGTTAAATATATTTCTTTTGGAAGATCAACAACTCCATCTATAAAATAAGAGACTGTTTTATAAGATTGGTCATAATCAGAATTAAGGCCAAACTTTTTCGAATTCCAATCCAATTTTATCCCGCTATTGATCTCCACAATATCGTTGTTTGTATTTCTGAAATTTAATTTCAAATTATAATTTTGATCTGCCAATTTGGATCTTTCATTATTTATAAAACCTTCATAAAATTGCAAGCTTGATCTCAAGCGTAGGCTATAATTTAATTTTAATGGCTTAAATGGTTTTGAGAAGAAGAAAAACCCAGTAAGGGCATTGTGCCTATCAATATTAACTGGTTGTATGGTTTGAAAGAGATTGTCATCGATATTGATCTTGTTCACTACTTTATTCTTACTGTGAATGAAGTTTAAATTAACAACAAAATTTGTTAGACTAAATTGATCGAAATGATGTAATCCAATTCTAGTATTATGTGCTAAGGTAGGCTGTAAATCAGGGTTCCCAATGAATTCATAATTTGCTGCATTGTTATTTACAAAAGGCATTAATTGTCCTAAGCTTGGTGCTACAAAAGTATTTTGATACTTAAAAGTAGCATCGGTATTTCTTCCAACATCTAGATCCAAATCAAGCTGCGGCAAAATATTTAAGTAATTTCGATTGCCGATGTTTACACCCTCATTTATTGCTAAACTGAGCCTACTTTGTTGTAAGTTCAAACCGAGTACTGCTTTTATTTTTTTTGCATTTCGACGTAAACTTAAACTCGTTTTGTGAAAACTGTTTTCCTTATTGTAAGAGGCGCTCAAAGTATTATTCAAAACATCCACAGCATTTATTTTATCATAAAATAATTTGCTAGGTGTTTCTCTATCACTAAAAAAAGTATACCCTATATTTACAAAATACTTTTTGCCTAAAGGTTCCGTATAAGTTGTGCTCAACTCACCAAGAAGCAAATTACTTTGATAGTATTGCTTTTGATCTAAGTCTATGGTATTTTGATTCAAAATGTTTCTCGCATAGATTACTTCCTCTAAATCATCTGATTGTTGTTTCAATGAAAAGGAAGCAATTACAGACCTACCCTTTTGTTTGAACTTTCTTTTTAATATAGACATGGATTGCCATGATTTATTCAATGACTCCTGTTCAAAGGCAGCAATGCCTTTTCCAATGTTTCTATCATCGAGATTATAATATTTTCTAGAATTCTTTAAGGATTCAAATTGGTCAAGGAAGAAAATATTTTTGAATACAAATTCAGTTAGTGGATTAAACTTAACTTTAAACTTCAAATTCAAACTATGATCTAAATTTCTTTTTACGGATTCAAGTGAATCACTATTTAAATATTCAAAATCATTTGCAAACCCCCAGGATCTTTCAATATTATTGTAGTGATTCTTCCCTTTGTTAAAGACATAGTGACTGACAAAACTAATCTTAGGAGAAAGTTCATAATTTAGATTTAATCCGCTTGTTAATGATTCGTTTAATCCTTCATTCATTTGCAATTGTTCACTAAGATTTAAAGTGCCTGAGGCGATGGCATTTGCAAAGCCACCCATGAAATCTATTCGATCATTGATCGTGAAAGTTTCCTCGTTAATATTATTTGTTGAAAAAATGGCAGAAGCTTGCATTTTTGGATTAAACCTAAATAGATTTAATTTTGAATTATAGGAGTCTTTTGTTCCCGCTTCTCCCCTTGCGTTTCCAAAGGTTCCTTTCTTATAATCTTCCTTCAATTCTAAATTAATTGTCTTTTCTTCATTGCCATCATCAACACCTGTAAACTCAGCGATATCTGATTTTTTATCATAAACTTTTACTTTTTCAATAGCAATAGCATCCAGATTTTTTGTGGCCATCTTTGGGTCTCCACCAAAAAACTCCTTCCCATCAACAAGCACATTTTTTACATCTTCTCCTTGAGCCTTTATATTGCCATTTCTTTCTACTTCAATACCTGGCAATTTCTTTAACAAATCTTCTACCGTCGCATTTGGCTTAGTTTTAAAAGCTGAAGCATTATAACTAATTGTATCACCGTAGATTCCCATTGGAATGTGTTCAGCGGTAATGGTTACTTCCTGAAGGGTTTCTGTCGACTCCTTTAAGGTAATTACTGGAATTACCACAGGATCAGCGTTCCAATCGAGGACTAAGGGTTCACTAAAGTTATTATAGGAAACATAAGATACTTGCAGAATATACTTGTCTTCAATTATATCTTCAAGTAAAAAATATCCGTCCTCATTTGTTAGAGAAAAGGATTGCATGGTAGAATCCCCTGCATGAAGTAAAACTACGGTAGCTCCAAGCAGAGCCTCTTGATTTACATTTCGCACATGACCACTTATATCAATTTGAGCGATAAGGGAAAATTGGAATAAGAGTATGGAAAATAAGATTGAGATTCTCATATTGATCGAATTGAAAAGGTTATTAGATTATTTATCTAAAATTTTGATCAGTTATAAATTTGAATTTGAGTGAACACTGCACCGGAAAACCCGGGCAGTGTCTGGATCATTAAACTCATTATTTCAAAAAATCCATTTATAAAAGTTTTAATTCCGTTTTTTCGAAGCAAACATCTTTCTGATTTCTGCCTCTTTTTCTTTTTCTATTTTATCGAATGTTACTTGATCTACCACCTTGTAGCCTTTTGGTTTTGAAATAGAATCTCCTACTTCAAAATCCAATTGAACTTCAGTAGCCTTATATTCTTTTTTCCCATCGTTTATAGAAAGCATCAATATTGCTCCTGGCAAGCCATGATAATCGTTAGGTCCTATTTGTACTGGTATAGAAGGTGTGTACCAAGCAATAATAAATTCATCCTCCTTTTCAATTACTGCTTTATGACATTCATAATCCAAATATTTTATTTTTTCTCCCGTTAATTTCCATCCATAAGTTTGCAAGTTGTCTTCCAAAATAAAAGGTTTGCCTAGAATCCCTTTTTGATGAGTTCTGTGTTTTGATACAAGGTCCTTGTATAGAATATCATCAACTTCGTCATCCATTTTAAATTGAATTTTAAAGGAACCATCATCAGATTCCATGTTAACATCTTCTATCACCTCTCCTTTTTTAGTTTTGTATAATGAAAGGTCTCCTTCAAAAATTAGTTCTTTTTGTTGGCTGTGGCTTTGAGGTATCATTTTTTTCATATCCTCCGTCATTCCGTCAAATTTAACTTCCAATTTTATGGTTTCTGTGTATTCTATTTTACCAGATGTTTGAGCATTTGAAATATGGTAAGCAAGAAAAATTAAGATTGCTGTTTTGAATACTTTCATTTTAAAAGATTTTAATTGTTAACTAATATGTCAACAAATCTAAAGCACCTCATTGGTGAACTAGGTTAAGCAAGGTATATGAAAGGTTAATTAAGGTTAATGGCACTTGAAAGGCTTAATAATATAATTTACCTTTAGGTAATGATTGATTCGAGATATAAGGATGGATATAAATTGCCTATGATTGCGAGCATGCTCTTACTGCTTGGATTTTTGACTTATTTTATTTTTTCTGAATTTTCGAAAGAGAAAGAAAATATCCTGACAGAAAAGAGAGAAAAAGTATTTAAGGAAGCTTTCTCAAAGTTGGAGGGTTTGCCGAATTCTGAAAGTATTCGAAAAGATTCGAATACAGTTAAATGGCAAATCGATAGTATAACAAATGACCTCCATCTTACTTATGATCACACAGATGATAAAAGTAAGACATCAATTAATGTTCAAATAGAAAATCAGAATGACCCAAACACTGCCATTATTTATTCAGATTTTGATAAAAAAACACCAGCTGTACAAAGCTTAGATTCTGTTTCAACTTTGATTAAAAAAGTTAAGGAAACTGAAAATTTGGTAATAAAAGATATTGATGCTGAAGGAGGAATCGGTGACGCCAAGATTGGAATTATAAAAATAACAGATGAAGATGGAAGAGTCTCCCTTGCCGTTACCGGAATAGAAGTAAATCCATTATATATTTTTCAAAGAATAGCACCTCAATTAATATTTTCACTATTCCTTATTGGTATTGTAGGGCTTTCTTTTTGGCTAGCCTCAAAAAGCCTTGGAAGAGAAAGAGAATTAACCCTTTTGCGAAATGACCTTTTGTCTAATATGTCTCATGAACTAAAAACCCCGATCAGTACCGTAGGTGTAGCCTTAGAAGCCTTATCAAATTTTGATGCAGCCGACAATCCTAAATTAAGAAAAGAATACATAGATATTTCTAGATCTGAAGTCAAAAGACTTGGCCTTTTGGTAGACAAAGCACTTAATTTAAGTTTGTTCGAACAAGGTCAATTTGTGTACGAAAGACAAGATATAAATCTGGATGAAGAGATTAATCGAATCTTAAAAACCCTTCAAGTTCAATTGAATAATGCTAATGTAAAAATTGATTATGCTAAATCGGGAAATCAATTTTTAGTCAATGTTGATAAAACGCATATGGTGAATGTCATTCACAATCTTATAGAGAATGGAATTAAATACTCTACGCAGCCTGCAGAAATTGAGATTAAACTAATTGAAGAAAGTGAACAAATCAAGATCTCCGTTTCTGACAATGGTATTGGCATCCCTAAAGAATATCACGATAAGGTCTTTGACAAATTTTTTAGAGTACCACATGGAAACAAACACAATGTCAAAGGACATGGACTAGGTTTAAGTTATGTCAAAGAGGTCATTAAAAATCAAGGTGGAAACATTAGTTTAATGAGTCACGAGGGTATCGGCAGCACATTTATACTTAAGCTCCCAAAAACATGCTAAAACCTATGACTAAGATATTATACTTAGAAGACGAAAATTATCTAGGACGAATTGTGAAAGAGAGCCTAAGTAGTCGAGGCTATGAAATTAAGCTTTTGACGGATGGCGCTTCTGTTATGAGAAATTTTGAACAATTCCAACCTGACATTTGTGTCTTAGATGTTATGGTTCCAAATATAGATGGCTTTACTTTAGGAAAATCCATAAAAGCATCAAATCCCAAAATGCCAATAATTTTCTTAACGGCTAAAAATCAAACCCAAGACGTCTTGGAAGGTTTCAACTCTGGTGGAAACGACTTTATAAAAAAACCTTTTAGCATGGAGGAGCTGATTGTTAGAATTGAAAACATTCTTAACCTAAATAAAAGCATTGACAACAATTTGGGCAAAGTCCAATTGGGTATTTATTCTTTTGACCCAGAAAAATTCACCTTAAAAACGGAAGACAATGAAATAAAACTGTCTCATCGTGAGAATGAACTGATAAAATTATTCTCACAAAATTTGAATCAACAAATTGATAGGAAAATTATACTTAAATCTTTGTGGGGAGATGACTCCATTTACAATTCAAGAAATCTTGATGTCTACATAAGAAAGATTCGCGTTTATTTTGAAAGGGACCCTAGCATTAAACTAGTTACTCTAAGGGGTGTCGGGTACTACTTTTCTATAAAATAATATCAACATAAATAGTCTCTCTAATCTGGCAATTGTCTTCAAACCAAATAAAGTAAAACCATCTGGCCATTGTTTTGTTATGATGAAAACAATCCAATGATTACCTTAAAATCAATACTTCCTATAGTGTCTATTTTATTCCTTTATAATTGCGGAACTGAAAGCAATTCAATAGAATCAAATATCGGCCAATTTGCTATTACCACAAAAAATGAATCTAATAATTTTGACAAATATTGGTACCAAGGCAAAGCTGAAATTTCAAGTTACGATCTAAAGCAAGCCAGATATGGGGAAATTCATCAAGGCTCAGCAGTATTAGTTTTCGTAACAGAAGATTTTTCAAAAAAGAAACAAGTCAAACTTGACAATCCTTCTGCCAATCCAAAGGATGCGATTCCAATTTTGAAATTAAACATGACTCGAAAATTCAATACAGGAGTTTATCCATATTCCATCATGCAATCAACATTTACTCCGGTAGATTTAAAAGAGCATCCAAATACTTTAAAAGTGACCAGTTCTTCGCAAGAGTGGTGCGGACATACTTTTATGCAATTGAATTTGGAAAACAATAGCTATAATACTCAAGTGCGTTCCTATTTTGAGTCAGAAGGTGACAAAGACTCGAATCTTAAAAAATCAGTCTTAGAAGATGAGTTGTGGTCCATAATCAGAATAGACCCCAAACAATTACCTATAGGTGAATTTGATATCATACCTAGCACAACTTATGCAAGACTTCGACATATAACATTTAGAAATGAAAGAGCTACTGCCTCCTTAAAAGAAAATGAAAAGGAGATTCAATATGATTTGGATTATAAAAATATAGACAGAAAGCTTAGCATTGTTTTTGAAAAAGCATTCCCGCATCAAATCATCTCCTGGGAAGAATCTTTTAAAAGTGGCTTTGGATCAACTGCAAAAACTTTAGTCACAAAGGCAAGTCGCAAAAAATCTATGCTTTTAGATTATTGGTCAAAGAATGGAAATGCGGATTTGCATTATCGAGAAGAGCTGGGACTGGAGGATTAAAGGCGAAAGCTTAAGCAGATAAAGTTGAAAGTTGAAAATAAAGGCGAATGTGAAAAGTATAAAGTACTCATTTTATCTTATCTGCTTATGCTTTCTAATTTTGGGATTGTCAGATAAAACTTAAACCATTGAAGATCAAATTTTGATATTTGTGTAATTTAAATTCTTCACCTCGTTTCTACCAATAATGTCTGAAAAAAAGGTTCTCTTCGAAAGCCATGTGTCATGATTATTATTAAAAAATCACGCCAAATGAATTCAACCCATTTCTTGAACCCAGTGTTTACACAATGGGCTACAATAATGTCACGCCTCTGGTGTTTTCCCTTACTTATAGCTTTAACTACAGTTCTAAAATGCAAAAAGCCTGACCAGTTTACTGATCAAGCTTTTGTGCCCCGGGCGGGACTTGAACCCGCACGCTCCTGAGAGCATCCCGATTCTTATCGGGACGTGTCTACCAATTTTTTGATCATAGACTTACTTTTCCATGATTTTAATCGTCCTTCCCTTCTTACTGAATCTGTTCTTGAATTATATTCTTCCGAATGAACCATCTTCCAAGGTCTAAACCTTTTTGTTGATTTCACATACCCTTTTTCATGTCTCGAAAAACGAGCAGCTAAATCATTTGTTTGCCCTATGTAAAATTTGTCGAATGACTCAGAATAAAGTATATACACATAGAAATGCTGATCGGGTTCCATCGTTTTAGTTTTATAGCTATATATTAAAAAAAAGCCCGGTTCATTTGAACCGAGCTTGGTGCCCCGGGCGGGACTTGAACCCGCACGCTCCTGAGAGCACAGGATTTTAAGTCCTGCGTGTCTACCAATTCCACCACCAGGGCAAAACCATTAATTCCTAATAAAAGGAAATAAAAAATGGGTTCGAGACAATTCAAACCCATTTGGAGCGAAAGACGGGATTCGAACCCGCGACCCCGACCTTGGCAAGGTCGTGCTCTACCAGCTGAGCTACTTTCGCTTATATTTCAAGTAAAAAATAGCGCTAAATTCATTTATCCGCGCTTGGACGGCAAATATACTCTAATCAATGGTAAATAGTCAAAATATTTAATGAATATTTATTAACAAAGTTTGAGATATATAGACACCTAATGCCTATTGGTCAAGTATCATAATAAATCCCCCATTTTATTGCAAAATCTGCTCTTTTTAAATCAACGAATTCACTCTAAAAAGACTCGAATCAAAAAAGTATGATTCGAGTCATTAAATAGCTTTAACCTGCATTTCTTTGCAGAATACATATAGCTTTAACTTTAAAATGTAATATTTAATTAGAATTAGAAAGGAAATTCCAAGTATTTAGGCACTTAGAGCTTTAAATCGAATTTAGCTGTCTTATCTAGAGTAAACTTTTTTCCCTTCTTTTCAACAACGATGTCTGTGAAGGAAATGTATGATTTCACAAGTAAATTCTTATCTATAGAATCTATCATATCCAGTGCAGCCTTATTAAGGCTATCTCCATTATGATTTAGTGTAAATGTTGTGAAATCCATTGGAGCTTTTGCATTTGGTCCTTTTGCTTTTTGAATACTGGCTGTAAATGACAAGACTTTCAATGGCGGTTTTGGTTTTTTACCATCCATTTCAAGCACCATCAATCTTCCACCTTGAACATAGACAATTCTAAATTCTCCTTTTAACAAGGGATCCTTCTTTTGTGCATGAGCATTCAAATTTCGATTCATATCTTCTTTTGAAATAAGAAATATTTGTTCCTCATTGACCGTTTTACCTTCCTTTTTATTTGATTCAATGATAAACTCCTTAATCTCGTTTGGAGACCTTTTTGATCCATCAGCCTTAAGTGTAAAACTATTTTCCGTGTCAGTGACAACATAAATGTTTCCTGATTCTGGAGAAGCCTGAGCTTCAGAATTTTGAGCCATCACATTGCTTTCAAAACTAAAGCATAATACAAGTGCGGCAATAAACGGTAGGCAACAATAAACTTTTAATTTATTAGACTGCCTATTATTGTTTTTAATCATAATTAAACGTTTTTTTAATTGATTGTTATAAAATGTATGAACTACCGGTAATTTTAATTGATGTTGACGCTTTGATTCTCTCACTAGCAGGTCCAAATACTTGTGATAGTACTTTTGCTTCTCAAAAAGATCCTGGTCAGCAATAAACTCATGAATATTTTTCAAATTTCTTTTATAGAAATAGACGAACGGATTAAACCACAAAACAATATTTGCTAATTCAAAAAACATCAGATCAAAACTGTGTTTTTGATTAATATGAACTTGTTCGTGTTTAATAATTTGCTCAACTTCATGGTTTTCATATTCCATTTCATTTGACCAAAAAATGTAACTAAAGAATGAAAAAACTGGAAGTTTAGAATCAATATTTACTATGTTGTATCCTACCCTTTTTTCTATTTTAGCTTTTTTAATTATTCTGTATATATAATTTAGGCTTGAAAACATCTTCAAAGAAAACAACAAAGCACCGCAGCAATAAATCACAAATAATATTTTTGAAAGATCAAAACTTTGGGCAATCACAGCTTCACTTTCTTGTTCAATAGTATCTAATATCATTTCGTCTAGACCTAAGATCAACATAGCAGTATTAGAATAAGATTCTGGATCCACCGAAACATGCAGAGCTGGAATAAAAAAAGAAAAGATTAAGGAAATAATTAAATACCATCTGTTTGTTTGAAAAAAATTATCGTTTTTCAATGCAAAATGAAAAAAAAGAAAAAGTACTATCAAACAAACATTGACTTCTAACAAATAAATAAAAAATGAAGCGTACATAAGATCTCTGTGTTAGTTTTTAGAATTTTTCTGTTTTTTTATTTCTTTATAAATCCTATCTATTTCTTTCATATCTATATTTTCTTTTTTTAGAAAAAAAGAAAACATATCACTCATTGAAGATTCAAAATAATTACTCATAATACTTTTTAAGGCACTATGTGTGTAATCCTCTTCTTTTATTAAAGGATAATATTGATGTGATTTATTGAATGTATGATGGGCAACAAGCCCCTTAGACTCTAATTTCTTAATTATTGACCCAAGAGTCGTCGAAGGCATTTTAGGCTCGGGAAACTCATGCAAAACCTCTTTCAAGAAGGCTTTCTCTAGTTTCCAAAGAATCTTCATAACAAGCTCTTCATTTTTGTTCAAATTATCTTTCTCCATTTAGCATAAGTTTTTCAAGTTATACACAAGGTATGACGAAATTTTCGTTTATGCAACTATTTTTTCGTTTTAAGCCAAACTACTTAACTATCCTTTGCTATGTTAGTCTACTATTCTAGCTTGTAAAAAGCAAGACTATCATAAAAAAAGGGCCCCCTCAAATGAATGAGGAGGCCCTATAACTATTTATTAATCTCAGAATATTCTTTAGTCATATTCTTTAGTCAAGAAGAATCATCTTCTTAGTTGCTGAATCTGTATCAGTATCTAATTGATAGTAAAGAACGCCAGTTGCTTGAAGATCAGCTCTGTCTATTGAGACTTCGTTGTATCCTCTTGCAAAATCACCTTCTATTACTCTCATCATCTTTCCTGAAACATCAAATACTTTCAATGTCGCTGCAGTTGCTTCTGGCAAGTTAAAGCCAATTACTGTAGACTCAT
>CALIIW010000324.1 GCA_938018185.1 uncultured Saprospiraceae bacterium | reverse complement strand
GACTTTGTATTGCAGCCAATGTAACTGCGGAAAATCAGTTTTTAAAAATGATGAAAGTGAAGTCTTGGCGGAAGGTAGGAATGCCGGAGATTCATAAGGTGCCTAGTATTTTTTTGATTGGGGTTTAATGTTAGTTGTCAGATGTGAGATGTCGGATGTCGGATGCCGGATGGTTCAGCACTCGTTAAATTTGAAAATTACTTTCACAAAGAAAAGTGTAAGATTTCTCCGCTCCACTGCTTTCCTGTTCCTTTGAGGACAGGCGAAATTAATTTAAACAAACCAATTCGATTCCTCGATTCCGCTATCGCTACACTCCCCAAAGGAAAGGGGCAGGCGGAATGACAATCTTCTATTTCAACGGTCCATTACTAGACATAATTTTTACTAAAACAAGAATCATATCAAAATCTTTGCGAGACTTAGCGATTCTTTGTGTGACTTTGTGTCCCAACCAACGCAATTTTCAATAACATAAAATAAAGTTATTTAACATTCCGTTATGATATTATTGGATCAATAACAAGTGTAACTAACAAACTTTAAAATGAATATGAAAATTAAAATTGCAGCGCAATCCTGCTCCCTCAAGTCTATGTTTTCTATTATTTTTATTGCTTTATCATTTGGAAGTTTTGCTCAAGAAGCAAGCGAATCCGAATTTAAAGGCCAAAATTATTTTGGTGCCACAGTAGGCATTCATCGTTACCCTGGAGTTTTCAACACAACTGCTTCAACAACGTACTCGGAAAATAGGGCTGTAGTTGAATTTGGTTTTAGCTATCAAGAGCAAGTGAATAAAAACTGGTATCGTGAATTTGGATTACCATACTTCAGATATTCAAAAGATTCAAACGTCACACGAGAAAGAAGTTTAATCCCTGGAACAAATCCAAGTTCTTTCGCCGCCTTGGATGGAGAAGTATTGAATAATTTGGAGTTAGCAGTTAGGTATGAACATGGGTTTAATGGATGGCATATTACAAAGAAAAAATTCTACGTTGCTTTCGGAGCAGCATTACAATTTTCATACAGCAATTTTAAAATTACACCTTCCACAAGAAACACGATAGCTTTCAGACAAAACATAGCTAAAGTAAGTCTTCAAGGTAGCCCAAAAGTTGTTTACAAGATGAATGATAAATTAAAGGTTGAGTTTAAACTTATACCTGAATTTATCAGTATAGCTTATAAAGAAGAGGACATGGAAGATCTTAGTTCCCCAAATCCTAGCACCACTGTTTCTGAATTTTCAAGAGAGATATTATTAGATGATACAACATTTGGGTTGGCGATCAAAATGGCCTTAAAATGATTTAAACACACACTGTGTAAACTACGCATGGAACATTTTAAAAAAATATAAAATACATTTTCAGTATAATATTATCATATGAATCAATGTCCTTTTTTGATATGGATGTAGATGATTTAACTTTTGATTTAACTTTTGATTTAACGCTTAAGGTAGCATTGAATTGATAATAATATGCTATTGGCTATTGGTTAAATAAAAAAAATGGATTTTCGACTTATCGAAAATCCATTTTTTGTTTGTTCTTCTCATTTTCAAGTCGACTATCTAAAAGCACTCATCATGCATTTGATTCTCTTAGTCGATAAAGGCCATCTCGATGGATTTATGCTTCAAATTTCTTGGTTATAATTATAGATAACTTAATTAAATCAAAAATAAAATGGGAATCATAAGAGCTTTATTGTGTATCTTTTTACCACCTTTAGCTGTCGCAGATCGGGGTTGCGGATCGATAATTATCGTGTTATTTTTTACTTGTCTGGCTTGGGTGCCTGGGGTTATTGCGGCGTTTTTGATTTTGAATAAGGAAGAGTGTTAGATAGTTGTTAGTTGATTGTTGTTCGAGGCGAGATATAAAAAGGGATTGTCAGATAAAACTTAACTCATTAAAAATCAACTTTTGATACTTCTATAATTTAATTCTTTTCCTCGTTTCTACCGATAATGTCCGGAAACAAGGTAATCCTCAAAAGCCATTTGTCATGATTTTTTTCAAAAATCTCGCCAAATGAATTCAGCTCATTTCTTGTACCCAGTGTTTACACACTGGGCTATAGCAATATCACGCCTCCGGCGTTTTTAACCTTACTTCTGAATAACCCTAAAAAAATCTGGCTTAAGGACAAGCAGTGACTGCAGCGTTTTTGATATTGAATAAGGAAGAGTGATAGTTGGTTGATTGTTGTTCGAGGCGAGATATAAAAAAGCCGCATTCAAATTAAGAATGCGGCTTTTTGTGTCAAGATTGTTTACCTAATCATAACAGGTTCTTGAATCCTAATCCAAAACAATCCTTTTCTTAACTGCATTAAATTCTTTTGATTTAAATTCATAATAAGGGATTTAGCTTTCACTGACCCTAAATTGTTGCACAACAGTCGGCACCAGAGCATGCTTTGGTGCTTCTTATGACAGGTCTTATTTTGCGACAGCAACAAGCTCCACTAAACTTCTTCTATTTTCTAAGTCTACAATTTCTACAAAGTAAGTTCCGTCGGCCAAATTCGATACATCAATCTTTGTTTGATTTTTCACTGCAAAGTGAACCCTACCTAGTAAGTCTATAAATTTGACTTCAAAGTTTATGACATTTCCAACTTCCAAAAAAAGTAAAGAAGATACAGGGTTTGGAAATATTTTCACATTTAAAGGATCGACATCCCGAATGGAAGTTACTAGATCCATGCCATCACAATCTTCATCAATGCCATTATTTGGAATTTCCATAGCATCTGGATTTATATTCTCATCCATGTCATCACAATCCAGATTATTGTCGGAGGTACTAAGGGGTTGTTCGCAATCTTCA
>CALIIW010000323.1 GCA_938018185.1 uncultured Saprospiraceae bacterium | reverse complement strand
CAAATTTTTTAGCCGTCAAAAGCAACATAAAACCCGTGTTATCAAGATGAGAAAAGCAGACTTAGTTAGCTCCATATCAGAAAAGACAGGAATCGCTAAAGTAGATGTCCTTGTATCTTTAGAAACATTTTTTAAAGAAGTAAAAAGTTCTTTATCTGAAGGAGAGAATGTCTATATAAGAGGATTTGGAAGTTTTATTGTTAAAAAAAGAGCAAAAAAAATCGGCAGAAATATTAAAAAGAATATTGCTATCGAGATTCCAGAGCATTTTATTCCAGCTTTTAAGCCTGCCAAGATTTTTGTTGAAGAAGTAAAAACAAAGGTTGAGGTTTTACCAGAGGACTTAAGCCATAAAGAATAATTAACACTTAATGTCAAAATCGCAGATATTAGTCATTGTGCTTACAAGCTTCCTTTTTTTAGGATTATATTTGGGAGGTAGTTTAAAACCTAAAGAAATAAAAAGTGCGGAGAAGATAAGAGCAGTAGAAGTGGAAAGCACAGATATCAACAGCTTATTAATGGCTGCCAAACCTAGTCTATCTGCTCGCCAAGAAGCTGATCTTATGGCTTTAGAAGCTAAATTAGGAGATTCAAAGACAGATTTAGAGAAAATAGCCACTTACAAGGAGCTTGCTTCGGCCTGGTATAGTTTTAACAATTCAACTTTATCTGCGTATTATGCTGAAGAAGTTGCTGAATTAGAAAACACAGAAGATTCTTGGTCAATAGCAGGAACAACCTATGTTATTGCACTAAAATCCTCTGAAGAAGAAAAAAATAAAAAATTTACTAGCAAAAGAGCTATTAAAGCATTTGAAAATGCCATTTCCCTTAACCCGGAAAATATTCAACATAAAGTTAATTTGGCTATTGCTTATAAAGAGTTTCCACCAGCAAACAACCCTATGATGGGTGTCTTAATGCTTCTGGATCTTAACAAGCAACACCCTGAAAATACAAGCGTTTTGTTAACTATTGCACAGATGGGATTGGAGACCAATCAAATCGATAAAGCAATGGGTAGAATCGAATCAGCATTGAAATTAGAACCCAATAATGCAAGAGCTAACTGTTTAATGGCTGAAGTATTGGAAAAAAAGGGTAAATTTGCTGATTCTCAGGTCTTTAAAGACAAGTGCTCAGCGCTAAGAAAGTAGAATTTAAAGAAACTTAATTAAATAATTGACAAAAGATATTTGTTATGCCTTGTGGTAAAAAAAGAAAGCGTCATAAAATTTCGACGCACAAAAGAAAGAAGAGACTAAGAAAGAACAGACACAAAAAGAAGAATAGATAATACTATTACCGAAGCCTTTTTGAATATCAAAAAGGCTTCGGCAACTTATTATCAATTGACCTTCTTAGGATCTCATCATTGTATTATTGTTAAAAGTTTTCACTGAATTAATTCATGTTTAAACTGTTTTCCTTTTTGTTTCAATTTACATAATTGCACAAGGTATTACACAAATCGCTTTATTAAAGTGGATATTGTGGATAAAGAATTAGTTATTAACTCTACACCTACCACTGTGGAGATTGCCTTACTTGAGAATAAAAAATTAGTTGAATTACACTATCAAAAAACGAATACAAATTTCTCCGTAGGAGATATTTTTATTGGTAGGGTAAAAAAACTAATGCCTGGACTTAATGCTGCTTTCGTAGATATTGGTCATAAAAAAGATGCCTTCCTGCATTACACGGACTTAGGTCCAAAGTTAAATTCTCTATTAAAATATACAGACAAAGCCAATAGTGGTGCTAGCAATGTTTCCTCCTTGTCTGATTTTGAATTTGAACCAGAAATCATAAAGACAGGTAAAATTGATCAAGTACTAAGCAAGAGACAATTGGTTTTGGTACAAATCTTAAAGGAACCAATCTCCACCAAGGGGCCAAGGTTAAGTTGCGAAATAACTATCCCAGGTAGATTCTTGGTTTTAACTCCTTTTTCAAATGTAGTAGCCGTGTCAAAAAAACTTGGCTCTCCTGATGAAAGAAAAAGGCTGAAAACCTTGGTTGAAAGTATTAAACCAAAGAATTTTGGATTAATCGTAAGAACTGCAGCTGAAGGTAAAAAAGTAGCAGATTTGCACGAAGAATTAAACACAATGCTCTCTAAATGGGAAGCTATGTTTGAGCAGCTTCAAAAAGCAACTCCTCCTATGAAATTGCTTTCAGAACTGGATAAAACTTCTAGTTTGCTGAGAGATATGCTCAACGAATCCTTTAATAAAATATCTGTCAACGATAAAGAAATGTATACCGGCATAAAAACATTTTTGCATGGTATCGCACCTCACAAAGAAAAAATTGTAAACTTTCATCGTTCCTCAAAATCTATATTTGAAACAGCTGGAGTGACTAGACAAATAAAATCTTCATTTGGCAAAACTGCTACAATGCCTTCTGGAGCATACCTAGTAATTGAATCCACTGAAGCAATGCATGTTATTGATGTAAACAGTGGCCACAAGATGAGCAGTAATAATACAGCTGATGCTGTGTTGGCTGTAAATCTAGAATCGGCTGCCGAAATTGCACGACAATTGCGTCTGAGAGATATTGGTGGAATCATTATTATCGATTACATCGATATGAAAGTACCAGATCATCGAAAAGAACTTGTTTCAGCAATGAGACAACTCATGAAGCAAGATAGAGCACAGCATACCATCTTGCCCTTAAGCAAGTTTGGTTTAATGCAAATCACTAGGCAAAGAGTTAGGCCTTCTGTGAAAATAAACACCGCAGAAATATGTCCCTCATGTGAAGGTTCTGGAAAAGTAAACCCGACCATTATCCTCACTGATGATATCGAAAGAGATTTGAATTTCATCCTTCAGTCTAGACCAAAATCAAAGTTGTATCTAAAAGTCCATCCATATATTGGAGCCTTTCTTCAAAAAGGAATAATCAGCCAACAAATGAGATGGTTCAAGAAACATTATAAATGGATTAAAATTTACCAAGATCCTGATTTCCCACTTTTGACCTATAAGTTTTTTGACTCAAATAATGACGAGATCAGACTTAATTAAAAGAAATTGAAGCACGTAAGCGCACAGCCAGTCGTTTTATTTGCAGTATTGAATTGGGGCCTTGGCCACGCCAGCCGTTCCATACCACTCATCAATTCTTTATTAAATAAATCTTTTGACGTAGTCATCTGCTCAGATGGTATTGCCTTAGATTTGCTTAAAAAAGAGTTTCCCAATCTAAAGCATGAGGTACTACCTGGATATAATGTGAGCTATAAGTTTGAAAGCATTATCCAAAACATCCTTTGGCATTTCAAGGATATTTTAGCTGCAGTTGCAAAAGAAAAAAAAGAAATAGAGCGATTAAAAGAAAAACATAACGCACTGGCTGTTATCTCAGACAATCGCTATGGCTGTTATTTTGACGAAGGCTATTCAGTCATCATGAGCCATCAACTCAGCATTCAAACGGAGCCATTATGGAAAGGTAAATTTGCCAGCAACATCCTCAATAAGTATATAAACAAATTCTCGATTTGTTGGATTCCTGACTTCGAAGGACCGGAAGCCTTAGCAGGGGAGCTTTCCAAAAATAAATCCATCAAAAACAAAAACTATATAGGCTGCATTTCAAGATTTGAATCCTTGACTTTGGAAAAAAAATATGACTTGGCAATTGTCTTATCTGGGCCAGAACCAGCAAGATCAAATTTGGAAGAACTACTTACAGAGCAAGCAAAAGGACTTGATCAATCAATGGTTTTGGTCAGAGGTACAAACCTTGATAGGCCAGATTATCTTTATAATATGAATGCAGAAATCTTTGACCTTTGTCTAGGAACGGAATTAAATGAAATAATCTGCCAATCTCAAAACGTCATTTGCCGATCGGGATACAGCTCAGTAATGGATTTTAAAAAAATTGGCAAAAAAGCGATTCTAATTCCTACACCAGGTCAAACAGAGCAAGAATATCTTGCAAAGTATTTAATGGATGCTGGAATATTTTATAGTACAAGCCAAAAGGATTTCTCCTTATTAAAAGCTTTAGCCAACTCTGGTCAGTTTAATGGATTCGAATTGCACGTTGACGATACTTTAATGGAAGTCGCAATTGAGGATCTTATAAATAAAATTAAACTTACTTGATTATTTATTGTACTGTGTCATCGCTCTAGAAACCCCGATTGTCCCATAAGCGATAACCGCTTCTGAAGCTTTTTTTAATATCTCCTCCAAGCCTTCTTGTTCTTCAGCTGACCATTCGCCAAGCACAAAGTCAACTTGTCTACCTTGCGAAAAGCTATTGCCGATACCAATTCTTAATCTAGAATACCCACTTGTATTCAATACTTCATTGATACTCTTTAGTCCATTATGTCCACCATCATTTCCTTTAGAGCGAAGTCTCATTTTCCCATAAGGAAGATTTAAATCATCTACGACAACCAAAAGATTTTCTGGTAAGATCTTTTTCTTTTGGCCCCAGAATCGCACTGCTTTCCCGCTTAAATTCATGAAGGTTGAAGGCTTGAGAAGTACAAAGGTCCTTCCTTTAAATTTAAATTCAGCTAGATCTCCATGCTGCTCTTGCTTGAAACTAACTTCATATTTACGAGCCAAATAATCGACAACATCAAAACCGACATTGTGCCTGGTATTATCATACTCGGCGCCCATATTGCCCAAACCAACAATTAAATACTTCATAATATCTTGTTCTTCCTCAATTTCTGGAGGAAATAGTTTTTTAAATAGTCTGCTTAAGAAATTCAAATACTTGAAATTTAGCCTCAAATTTAGAAAAGGATTGCAATTGCTTGAGTACCTTTAGGTAATTAATTTTTACCATG
The DNA here is from genome assembly GCA_938018185.1 of uncultured Saprospiraceae bacterium. Classification (GTDB taxonomy): domain Bacteria; phylum Bacteroidota; class Bacteroidia; order Chitinophagales; family Saprospiraceae; genus JALZVN01. The sequence continues at coordinate 20,255 of CALIIW010000323.1, read as the reverse complement.
AAGATTTCTAATACAGAATATGCCAGTTTTTACGAGACTTATATCTCAAGGATACCGGATCATGAAAATTTATCTTCCCATTTATTAACAACTTTTGAAACCATCAAGTTGTTTTTATCTAGAATCCCCGATGAAAAGATGCATTTTGCGTATGCAGAAGGGAAATGGACCATTGCTCAGCTTATTCAGCATTGTATAGATGTTGAAAGATTAATGGCAGCTAGAGCCTTGCGAGCAGCTAGAAATGACAAAACTGCTTTACCAGGATTTGATGAAAACAATTATTCAGAAGCAGCTGGTAAAATAGACAGAACTAAAAATAATCTTATAGAAGAATGGGAGTTGTTAAGAAAATCAAATATTTTGATGTTTGACTCTTTTTCAAAAGATTCTTTGATACAAAAAACCACTATCTGGAAACATGAAACGTCTACAAGAGCATTGGGCTTGATCATAATAGGACACAGCCTGCATCATTTAAATGTATTGAAAGATAGATATACGACATGAGTACTTTCGCAGATAGTTTGAATTTTGTTTCAAAATTGACACCCAAACGGGTATTGAATATTAGTAAGATTTTAAGTTCTTACTACTATACAAGATTTACTAAAAAACCTGTCCAATGGGGTTTACCTATGACAGTGTCCATTGAGCCAACAACGGCTTGCAACTTAAGATGTCCCGAATGCCCTTCTGGGCTCAGATCTTTCACTAGAGATACAGGAAACTTGAAATTGGATTTTTTCACTAAAACCATTGACGAGATTGCTGATGAATTACTTTACTTGATCTTTTACTTCCAAGGTGAACCATATATCAATCCTAAATTTTTGGATATGGTAAAACATGCATCTGACAAAGGTCTCTACACCATTACTTCAACCAATGGGCATTTTTTAAATAAAGAAAATGCTATAAAAACGATTGAATCTGGTCTAGATAGAATGATCATCTCTGTAGACGGTACAACACAAGAAACATATGAATCTTATCGTAAAGGAGGAAAATTAGATGTTGTTTTGCAAGGAGCAAGAAATATGGTTAAGTGGAAGAAAGAAATGAATTCCAAAACACCTCACTTGATTTTTCAATTTTTAGTTGTAAAACCGAATGAACATCAGATTGATGAGATCTATAAGATAGCAGATGAAATAGGAATTGATGAGGTCAAATTGAAGACAGCCCAAATCTATAACTACGAGGATGGCAATGATTTAATACCTACAATCAGCAAGTATTCAAGATACCATAAGACTGCATCAGGAAAGTACACCGTCAAACACAAGCTGGACAACCACTGCTGGAAACTCTGGCATGCTTGTGTTATTACCTGGGATGGACTTGTAGTGCCTTGTTGTTTTGATAAAGATGCTTTGCATAAGCTTGGCGATCTCAAGAAGATGAGTTTTAAAGAATTGTGGCAAGCAAAACCGTATCAAAACTTTAGAAAATTGCTTTTGGGTGGAAGAGACAAAATAGATATTTGTAAAAATTGTACGGAAGGTTGTAAAGTTTGGGCATGATAAATATTTGCAATCATCTTGACTGAATATCATTGATATAGTCGAAAACATTTTGTTATGTAAGTTTTCCACCATTCTATTACAATAATATTTTGAATTTATCAAAAAAAAGCCCAATTTTGTTACTTAGCATTTTGAAAAGGCGGCACTAATCCCACACTATTAACGTATTAGAATAAACCTATGTCCATATTGGACTATAGCATCCCCTACTTATTTCATTTTGCCAGTATAAAATAAAAGTATTTATTAAGCTAAAAGCCTAGTAAATATTGACAATAAAGAAAACTAAACAGATATAATTCTGTTTAAAAATGGTTCTTAGGGACCTTAAAAGAAAAATGATGATCTATAAAACTATTGTTTCGGGACAACTTGAGTTCGGAACACAGAAGGCTTATGATAAAGTTTTCAAGATGTACTTGCATCGAATTGAGAACTATTATAAGACAGATTTATTTATTAATCTAGACGAAGGCTTCAACGAAGAAAATTTCACTCTTCACATTCCAAGAATCGTAACAGAGAGTACCAGAAAGAATTGGAAGAATACAATTAGCTTATTAGAATACTTGGCTCAATTCTCTATGGCAGGCAGACTTACCTTATTTATGGTAGAGAATGGTACCATTATAGAAGATGCCCTTATCGAACCACAATGCGACAAGGCTGTTGTTCAATCATATTTGCAAGGAAAATCTTTAGCAGAAGAGAAAGGAAAAGAGCAGGAGGCAATGAGTGCTTATGACAAAGCTATCAACAAATATGAGCGCCATGCCTACGCATATGAAAAAAGAGGTTATATAAAATTGAAATTGAAAGATCTTGATGGTGCCTTTACTGATTTTTCAAAAAGTATTGCAATTAATCCAAACATTCCAGAGCCTTTTGTTGGCAAAGGAATAGTTCAAATGATGAGAAAAGAACATAAGACGGCAACATTTGATTTTGAAAGTGCTTGTAGAAATTCTATTCCATTGCAATCAATATATTGGCAATCAAAAAAGATGAAAGCTGAGTGCCATTTAAATTTAGGGGAGCATACAGAAGCAATTAAAGAATTAAAAGCTTTTTGCAGAAGAAACTTTAAACCAGGTGATCCAAATTTAAATCATTTAGATTGGGCTTGGTTTAATTATGGCAAAGCACTTTTGGAAATAGGTGATTCAGAGACGGCCTTAGATATATTTAACAAGTCATACGAAAGAAATAAAAATATAGAAACAGGGATTGGACCAGACTATTTATTATATAGAGGAATTGCTAAACAAAGAATTGGCAAAACTGGATATTTAAAAGATTGGGCCAAAGCTGCTGAAAAAGGATCAAAAAAAGCAACTGAATTGCTTGAAACTGATTCATAATCTACATTAGATCCAAAAAAGCCTGCTTCAAGCAATTGAAGCAGGCTTTTTTTATTGCTTTCGCTATTTCTTTCGGCAAGTTTTATTAAATTCAAGTAAATAAATATGCATATGACTCCTACTAGAATTTTTGATTTTATTTACTACCAAAAAACTAATCATCCACTCCAAAAATCTCTTGGATATTTCCATTTAAATGAATGGAGGTATTTTTCAACAGATGAACTGGTACAACGAGTAAATAAAGCTAGTCAAGGTTTATTAGAACTAGGTTTAAAGCCAGGAGACAAAATTGTACTGGCTGCATATAAAAACCGTCCAGAATGGATGATGATGGATTTTGCAGCCCTACAGATTGGAGTCATTGTTGTACCCGTATATCCCACAATTTCTTCTAGCGAGTATGAATATATTTTCAAAGACGCAGGTGTTAGTTATGCCTTTGTTGGATCTGGTGATTTATATGAAAAGGTTGAAAAAGCATCAAAAGTTGTAGATGGATTTAAATCCATTTATACTTTTGACAAAAAAGAAGGCAAAGCTTATTGGGAAGACATGTACTCTGATAATAACGCAGAGGAAGTGTCGAGAATAAGTAAGTCAATTAAACCTGAGGAGTTGGCAACAATAATTTATACTTCTGGTACAACAGGAAATCCTAAAGGAGTCATGTTATCTCATGAAAATATTGTTAGTAACATAATCGCAGTTAAAGAAATTTTGCCGATAGGAGCAGGTAAAATTTGCATGAGTTTCTTACCAATCTGTCATATTTTTGAACGTACTGCTTCTATTTCTTATGTATACAATTCTATTGAAATAGTATTTACTGGGACGGATAATTTAGGAGGCGAGAATGGTGACCTTGCTGCCATCAAGCCACATTTTTTTACAACTGTTCCTAGGCTGTTAGAAAAAGTGTATGAAAAAATATATAATAAAGGATTGGCTCTTTCAGGAGCAAAGAAAAAGCTTTTCTTTTGGGCTTTAGGTCTAACCGACGACTATTCTTATGACTTCAATCCAACTGGTTTGAACAGCCTCAAGTGGAGCATTGCAGACAAACTAATATTTAGTAAATGGAGAGCTGCATTAGGAGGCAGGGTAGAAGGGATACTAACTGGAGCCGCACCTTGTCCAGCAAAAATGTTGCGGATATTTTCAGCAGCAGGCATACCAGTTAGAGAAGGATATGGTTTGACAGAAACTTCACCTGGTTTAACCATAGGTAGATATGAAGCTGATAAATCAATGATAGGCACAGTGGGTCCGCCGCTCAGTGGTGTAGAAATTTATATCGACGAGTCTGATGGTTTGTATCAAGAAGGAGAAGGCGAAGTCTTGGCTGCAGGTCCAAACATCATGATGGGTTACTATAATCAACCAGATAAAACTGCTGAAGTCTTTAAAGAAATAAATGGCAAGAAGTGGTTTCTCACTGGAGACATCGGTAGACTCGTCAGAAAGGGCAATATTGATTTCTTAAAAATAACAGATAGGAAAAAAGAACTCTTAAAAACTTCCGGTGGCAAATATGTTGCTCCAGCTCCAATAGAAAGTAAATTCAAGGAAGATTTTCTTATTGAACAGATGATGGTAGTTGGAGATAAAAAGAAATTTGTTTCTGCATTAATCGTTCCTGCAGAAGACGCACTTAAAGAATGGTGCAGTTGCAATGATGTAAAATGGACCTCCATGAGTGATATTATTACAAACGACAATGTGAACAAACTTTATGAAAATATTGTTACTACTAAAAATCCTCAATTCAGCAAAATTGAACAAATAAAGAAATTCAAACTTCTTGCTGAATCTTGGGAACCAACCAAAACAGACGGGACAGACGCCGAACTTACCCCCACCTTAAAACTAAAAAGACGAGTGATCAGACAGAAGTATCATAAGGAAATTGATAAGATGTATGAGACTTCTTAAGATATGAGCATCTATTTGTAATAAAATACTGCTAAGCCCGAGGAATCGTCACAAAATTCTGTATTTAACAGGAAGTGGAAAGATTTTTGTTGTATAAAATATAAGCTAAATATGCTTTAGATCACTAATCATATCTAAAGTTTATCACATATAATGTTAGCTTAATATTACGAACCTACATGAGCTTAATAAGAAACATACTTTTTTTGCTTGTCACATTAACTTTGATAAGTTGCCAGGAAGATCCAATTTCTGTTGATCCTGGTGATTTAACTTTGGCTGAGAGACAAAATTTAGGTGATGTCCTATTGGATGCCATTAAAAGTGATGAATCTAATATAGGTTACTACGCTAGTGAATCCTTTCCAGATATGCAAAAGCATTTTGACCAACTCTATCGACAAGTATATCAAATTGACAGAGATATTGCTGGATGGGATACAAACCATAAACCAGAAGTTCTAGTCATTAGAAACAGTGAGCAAATAGCCACCTGCCTACCCGGAGGGCACTTTATTATTTCTCAAGGACTTGCAAATCTTTTCACTTATGAATATGAGCTTGTATATGTCATGGCCTTTGAATACAACCTTATGAATGAGCGTTCCCTTCTTGATAACATAGCTCAGTTTGTTGAAAATAGTGCAGAATTGAGAAGTATAGCAAAAAATGGAGATAAGGTCAAAGCAATTGAGATCGCTTTAGAAATATTATACAATCAAGAGCAATTCATTTTTGAATCAGATGTAGTTTCTGAAAATGATAAGCTTACTGTCAATACTATTTGTTCTCACACAAATTACAAAGTTGATGGCCTGCAAGCATTCCATGATGATTTGATTTCCACCGACCATTGGAGTAATACCAGAAAATCAGGCTCTAGAAGAATCACCAATTTGGTTGATTATATGGTGGAAACAGGTTGTACAGGAGAAGATAGAAATAGATGGACATCGAAGGGTGAATTCTACTATCAAGGCCCAATCAAAAACTTCTTAAACTAAAATTCACCTTCCCATGAATACCATCAGTACCGAAATATCTGATGGAGAAACGCCACTAATTCTACTAGCTTGCCCTAAAGTCAAAGGCTTCATTTTGGTCAATTTTTCTTTTGCTTCCAATGATAAAGAAACGATTTGATTGTATTCAATTTTTTCTCCCAATTTTATATTCTCTAATCTGACCATCTTATCTACCATCTCTTTTTCCTTTTGAATGTATCCTTCGTATTTCAGATTGATTTCAGCCAACTCAATATGTTCCTCATCATATTTTTCTAAAAATTTAGCAAGTTCAGGTAGTGCCTCTTGCATTTCATTCAAGTGAATTTGTGGTCTAGACAAAATAGTATTCAACTTTACTTTTTGTTTTAAAGGAGAAGAACCTTTTGATTCCAGATATGGATTCATGAGATCTGGTGTTATAGATTGTGTTCTCATGTGGTTCAATATCTCCTCTGCTTCCCTTTTCTTTTGCTCCACCTTTGGCATTCTTTCTTCCGTCCCAGCTATTCCTAATTTTAGTCCTCTTGGGGTCAATCTGAGGTCTGCATTATCCTGTCTTAATAGTATTCGATATTCTGCTCTTGAAGTAAACATTCGGTAAGGTTCATCTGTTCCTTTATTGACCAAATCATCTATCAAAACTCCAATGTAAGCTTCAGATCTGCTTAAAATAAAAGGGTCTTCTTCATTGATTTTTAAATGTGCATTGATCCCTCCCATCATGCCTTGGCAAGCTGCTTCTTCATAACCTGTAGTCCCATTTATTTGTCCAGCAAAAAACAAATTATCTACGAGTCTAGTTTCTAGGTTTGGTCTAAGTTGTGTTGGAGGAAAATAATCATACTCTATCGCATAGCCCGGTCTAAACATTTTCATGTTCTCAAAACCTGCTACTAATTTTAAAGCATTGTATTGTACTTCTTCTGGCAGTGAGGAAGAAAAACCATTTACATAAATCTCGCAAGTGTCTCTGCCTTCAGGTTCAACAAACAATTGATGCCTATCTCTATCTGAAAATCTATCGATCTTGTCTTCTATTGATGGGCAATACCTTGGACCCAAACCACGTATTCTTCCATTAAACATAGGAGATCTATCAAAGCCCGTTTTTAAAGATTCGTGTACTTCTTTGCTTGTAAATGTAATGTGGCAAGGGAGGCCATTTTCTAATTTAGGAGTATCCGTATAAGAAAACTTGCCTGTTTTTTCATCTCCATCTTGAATTTCCATTTTTGAATAATCCAAGCTACGTCCATCTATTCTTGGCGGAGTCCCAGTTTTCATCCTACCAGACTCAAAGCCTAATTCTCGCAATTGTGCTGTAATCCCAGTAGAGGCTCTTTCGCCTGCTCTACCACCCCCAAATTGCTTATCTCCTATATGTATCAAGCCATTTAAGAAAGTCCCGTTTGTTAGAACTACTGCGCGTGATTTAATTTCCAAGCCCATGCCGGTCTGAATACCAGCCGCTCTACCATCTTTTACCAAGATACCCGTTACCATTTCTTGCCAAAAATCAATGTTTTCCGTTGCTTCTAGCTTATTTCTCCACTTTCTTGCAAAGAGTCTTCTGTCACTTTGAGCTCTTGGGCTCCACATCGCTGGTCCTTTCGACTTATTAAGCATACGGAATTGTATCATCGTTAAATCAGTTACAATCCCTGAATATCCACCTAAGGCATCAATTTCTCTTACTATTTGTCCTTTTGCAACACCACCCATTGCTGGATTGCAAGACATTTGGGCAATGGTTTGCATGTTCATGGTAGCCAATAAGACTTTAGAACCCATATTTGCGGCAGCCAAAGCAGCTTCACAACCTGCATGACCTGCACCAACTACTATGACATCATATGTGGGAAACATTTATTTATTTTGGGTAAAATTACGAATATTTTTTTCCTAAGATTCCAGGAAACTTACTATTCCACAAAAAAAGAATTAATTTGACTTATTGTACGTTTATAAATGAGCTGATTGATAATTTATTTATGAGATTGTTCTTCACATCAATTTTCTTTCTAATACTTTGTTCTAATCTTTTTGCCCAAAAAAGGACCTACGAGAATATTGTCCCTAATGCTGGTTTTGAAAAATTCTCCGGAACTCCGATAGGCTGGTTCTACAAAGGCTCCCATTTTAGCTCAGTAATGAAGTATTGGAATAGTCCGACTTCTGCATCTCCAGATATTTTTGGGGAACGTGTACGAGTACCTAAACACTGGAGCGAAAAAGGTTTTGGAAGAATGAATCCACATGAAGGTTTGCACATGGTAGGAATTACAACTTATGGATGTGACGAAGGCAAACCACATTGTAGAGAATATTTACAAATACAATTAAGCGAGCCACTTGTTCCCTATCAAAACTATCACGTTGAATTCTGGGTTAACCATTTACCTCGATCTCTTTGTGCCAATAATCTTGCAGTACACTTTTCCGAAAAATCTTTTGAATTTAAAACAGAAGAGCTACTAAAACTTGAACCACATATTCAGGCAAAAAAAGTTATAATGAATCATGGTGGTACTTGGCAAAAAATAAGCAGTGACTTTGTTGCAAAAAATGAAGCGGGCTATTTGATAATTGGAAACTTTAAAACAGACACAGAAACAGAAACATCAATTTGTTCTGAATCGGATTTGAATTTCGCTTACTACTATATCGATGACATCGTAGTCATGAAAAAAGAACCCATCAGAGACATACCAAGAAAAAAAGATGACCTTAGCTATTTGAAAGTAAAAGAAGGCTTACTCATACCTTTAAAAAATATTTTTTTCGATCTGGATAAAGCTGAATTGCTACCAAGGTCTTACAAAGAATTATACAAGCTTCTTAAACTTATGAGAACAAATCCTTCGATGGTCATTGAGGTAAGAGGACATACAGATAATCAAGGCCAAGAAAATTACAACCATCATCTTTCTATTGAAAGAGCAAAAGCTGTCGTAGCGTATTTAAGAGAAGGTGGCATTTCGGTAGAAAGAACTTTATTTAAAGGATTTGGCGACAGTCAACCTATATCAGATAATGGTACAATCGAAGGTAGACAATTAAATAGAAGAGTAGAGTTTCTTATTCTTAAAAACTAAAAGAGGCCATCCAATCGAATGACCTCTTTGAGCTGATTATAAACATTTTACTACAAATTCTTTTTCCATTTTACCATCTGCTGTTGTTTCTATTTTTGCGTATAGTGGAAATAAATTTTCATCTATTTGGAATTCAGCTTTAAATTGAGTCCCCGTTCCAGTTATAATTTCTGTAAGTAAGTTTTTTGAAACATTACTACTTAATACAATTTGAGCTAGATAAGGATCCACTGCCAAAGGATTTAATCCAATGAAGTCATACTTATAGAATGTTTCAACATTTATCTTGTTGCCATTTGAAGTGACTCTAAAACCAGTCATCGACGCAATATTATCATTTGAATAATTGTAATTTCTTTCAGAAATGGTTTCCCCTTTACTTCTGACAATTTGCCTAATGATCCTACCCTTGTCATCAAGACCATATTTGGTATCTGTTTCATCCCCATTAGATTTAGTAGTCCTCATATCAACTGGCCTTCCATCAATGTCAAACGAAACAAAAGATTCTGAACTATTTCTAGTAATAACAGCAGCTCTAAGTTTACCATTACTTCTATAATTTATTTTTGCCTTAAGCGTCAAAGATCCATTCTTTTTCACAGTAATAGTCTCTAATCTACCAAGCGCATTTCTATCAAATAATGTTACATTTTTAAAGTCCTGTCCAACAAGTACTGATTCAAACAAGAAACAGTCTGAGAGTTCTTGCTCCTCTTCATCTTCATCTTCGTCGTCGTCATTGTTGTCATTGGCGTCATCCTCATTATCTTGATCGTCTTCATCGTCATTGTCCTCGTCTTCTTGATCCTCATTATCAATATCTTTTACTTCTTCAAGCTCTACTCCATTATCAACAGGGGCAAAATCATCATCACCTTTACAGCTTGCAAAAAAAGTGAATGCTAGTACTAAAACAAAAATTAAATTTCTCATGATTCTAAATTTTAAAGGTTACTAATTAAATACAATTCAAAGTTGCACAGAAATAGCAGCCTAAAAGCCCACCTTTATGGGGAATGAAGGAAACTCCTCATTTATGAGGAGAAGCAAAAATAGGGTTAAGTGTAAGAGTAGGTGTAAAGTAGTAAGGTTGAAAACGCCAGTGGTCAAAAGGACTCCAATGAAGCATGATGTTATTATTGCCCAGTCTTCATATAATAAGAAATACCAGGGCAGGACTTATTACTTCTAATTATTTGTATTGAGTCTATTTTTTAAAATTGCTTTTTGAAAGACGCTAATAGGATATGCATTTACTGGAGGTATTTCTTCATCTAAAATGATCGTGTCTCCTGAGGTACTCACTGGTTCCATCTTTCCAGAAACCATTTCCCAAACTAAATTGTCTCCTTGTTTTTCTATTGTTCCAAAAAGAAGATTTCCCATTACTTCAAATCTTTGAAAAAATTTACCTCCTATGTAATACCCTTCCATCATGATGTCATTTTTTTCATCCACTTTGAAAAGACCTTTTTCTTTATCTATCGTGACTAATTCATACTTTCTTTTAGAGGATTCTATGTCTTCCCCATACCTTATAGTAAAAGTATGTCTATCTGTCCCTAAAATAGGTTGAAGAAGGAGGCCCATCGAAATGGTTTGTTTCAATTCAGTTCCAGAATATATTTTCAAATCGCCTGACCAGTCTCCTAACCAATCATCTGGAAAAACATCAATTCCTTGTGTTAGTTTTTCTTCAATTGCATTATCAGTTGTTTTACAACAAGTGCAAAAAATAGAAGCCAAAAGAATTATCAATATGCTATTAAACCTGTACATCCTCCTTTGAAGTTTCGGATTTATAAAATAACTCTGAGCAATTTTCTGGAACTAGAATTTCATGAGCAACTCTTTCTACATCTGCTATAGTGACATTATTGTAAAGGCTTGTTTCTGTATTTACCATTTCAGGTTTACCTATCAATTCAAAAAAAGCAAGGTTGATAGCTTTGTTTAAAATGCTAGCTTCAGAAAATTCAATATTGCTTTCAACCTTGTTTTTATATTTTTGCAATTCCAATTCTGAAATGCCTTCCCTCTTTAATTTATCTAACTCCTCCCAAACCTTTTGTTCCGCATATTCTAGTGTAAAGCCATCATTCAATCTACCTTCTATAACTAGCAAGCCAGGATCAATACTTCCAGTGATGTAAGCATCTATACTAGAAAAAATCTTTTGTTCCTTATATAAACTTTTATAGAATCTGGAGGACCGTCCATTGCAAATAACATCTGATAAAAGATCAATCGCATAATAATCTTCATGCAATCTATCAGGCATATGAAAAGCCATGTACAATGCATCGATTGGCACATTGCTAGAGATTTCTTTTTTCTGAAGTTTGTCTTGCTTTGGTTCCTGAGGCAAATTCCTTTTAGGTATATCACTTTTAGGTATATCTTCAAACCATTTCTTTGTTAAATTTAAAGCTTTCTCTTCACTGATATTTCCAGAAAAAACTAAAATGGCATTATTAGGTCTATAATGAGAAAAGAAGAAGCTTTCAACATCTTCCAGATTGGCATCTTCAATGTGCTTAGGTACTAAACCTATTGTAGGCCATCTATAAGGATGTTTCTTGTAGGCTAAACTAGACAGATGATGCCATGCATCTCCATATGGTTTATTCAAACAAGTTTCATTAAACTCTTCTAAAACCACCTTGCGCTGAACCTCTAAAGATTTTTGATTAAAATCAAGGCTTAACATTCTATCTGATTCCAGCCAAAGTGCAGTCTCAATATTCTCAACAGGTAATACTTGATAAAAATTTGTCAAGTCAGAATTCGTAAAAGCATTGCAATCTCCACCGGCCAATTGAATGGGCCCATCATAATCTTTAATGTTGGTTGAACCACCAAACATTAAATGTTCAAACAAATGCGCAAAGCCAGTCTTGTCTGGAGATTCATCTTTTGCGCCTACATTATATAAAACATTAACAGCAACAAGAGGTGTCGTCTTATCCTCATGGACCAACACACGCAGCCCATTCTCCAATATTGTTCTTGTATATTCAATCATTCTTCTTCGTTGTTCGTTTTTTTTGTTAGATCTTTGTAATCCCACCAATTCTTAGCTTATCAATAAAACATTTAAGTGTACGCCAAAGGTATTAATAATTAGAATTTAATCTTCCCTTACACCAAACTGAATAAACAAGACATCTAATCATTAAAAGCAAAGAAATTGAAATTAATATTATACGTATGCTTTTCACTTGGAATCCTGCTTATGGAATCCTGTACTTTCCCAAAAAAGAAAGAACGAAAGATACCTTTAAAAACGCTTCAGACCAATGAAATACAAACTAAAAATATTGATACCATCCAATTGAATAACTTAAAAACATCTGATCATGAAAAGAAATGACATCTCAGGATTAAAAAATAATTACTTTCTCAAATGGCATGTTGGTTTGATTTTCGCCTTGGCATTTGTTGTAAGTGCATTCAATTACACTTCCTATATTCCAGTTTATGAAAACCTAGAATATGAGGGACCAGAAGAACTAGAAGCAGTTGTTGTAAGAACAGTACAAGAGGAAAAAAAATCTCTACCTCCTCCAAAAATAAACATTGCCAAAGAGTTAGAGGAAGTAACCGAAGTAGAGTTTATGGAAGAAGAAAAACCTGAATTGGTAGAAACAGAAGTCGTCTCTGACGAACCAAAAGAAGAAGTTATTCCTGTTGCTCCTCCTAAGCCAAAACCAGCACCAAAAATTGTTATTGTCGAACCAATTGAAGAGGAAGAAGTAGAAGAGATCTTTAGTTCTTTTGCAGTAGACCAAATGCCAAGGTTTGACGCTTGCGAAGGTTTGGATCTCAGTAAAAAAGAAAAAGATGCTTGTGCATTAAAAGCTTTAATGAAGTTCATGAGATCTAACATTAATTATCCTTCTATAGCGAGGGAAAACAATGTTGAAGGTACCGTTGCAGTCCAATTTGTAGTTGAAAAAGATGGATCCATTACAAATATTAAAGTGAGGCATGATCCAGGTGCTGGTTTGGGAGCAGAGGCTTTGCGAGTTATCAAATTAATGCCTAAGTGGATCCCTGGTGTTCAAAAAGCTAGAAAAGTAAAAGTTAGATTTAACTTACCTGTAAAGTTTAAATTGGGATAATTTATTTTTGACAGCATATTACTCATTGAATACAAAAAAGGGCACGAAAAATCGTGTCCTTTTTTGTTACTAATAGAAGGGTTTTGTAAGACTGAAGTTTCTATACGTAATATTGCAATATTACATTGCCCAATTAGAAATTGCTTATCCTGTTTATTCGTGTATTTGTTTATAAATTTTTCTATCATTATTAGAAACTAATCAACAAATAACCGCAAAAACAATTTCAATTGGTTTATCAAATATTTAGGCTCCATATTTTATTATTTCATGATGTAGCCCTTGCTTAGATTCCCTATCAATAGGCTTATTGTAAATTTGTATATTTACAAAAAAAAGTATGAGGAGACCAGACTTTTCAAAGGTCAAACTTCAAAAAAACTTCAAGAGTCCGAAGGCAGCAGACAAAGTTCACAAAACAGCTGAGCATATTGTAATTAAGAACAGATATACTGCCAAGGATACTTCCAAATACAAAGACCTCGATACGCGGTCTGGTTTTGCACCTTACTTGAGAGGGCCATATGCAAGTATGTACTTGGGGCGTCCTTGGACCATAAGACAGTACGCAGGTTTTTCGACAGCTTCTGAGTCTAATGCATTTTACAAAAGAAATCTCGCTCAGGGCCAAAAAGGTCTTTCCGTAGCATTTGATTTAGCAACCCATCGGGGATATGATTCTGATCATCCAAATGTGGTCGGTGATGTTGGAAAAGCTGGCGTAGCGATTGACACGGTAGAGGACATGAAAGAGCTCTTTCTAGACATTCCTTTAGGAGATATTTCTGTATCGATGACTATGAATGGGGCAGTCATTCCGATCATGGCTTTTTACATAGTTGCTGCGATGGAACAAGGTGTGGAACCATCCAAATTAAAGGGGACGATCCAAAATGATATTCTAAAAGAATTCATGGTCAGAAATACCTACATCTACCCACCGAAAGCATCCATGGGCATTGTCTCTGATATTTTTGCTTATTCTGCCAAAGAAATGCCTAAGTTTAATTCCATAAGTGTAAGTGGGTATCACATGCACGAGGCAGGAGCACCGGCCGACTTAGAGCTTGCTTATACACTAGCTGATGGTTTGGATTACATAAGGGCTGGGATTAAGGCCGGTTTGAAAGTAGATGACTTTGCGCCAAGAATTTCTTTCTTCTGGGGGATCGGTATGAATTTCTTTATGGAGATTGCTAAGTTGAGAGCAGGTCGAGTCTTGTGGGCGCAAATGGTTTCAGAGTTTTCTCCAAAGAATCCAAAATCCTTAATGCTGCGAACACATTGTCAGACCTCAGGATATAGCTTAACGGAACAAGATCCATTTAACAACATTGCAAGAACCACGATCGAAGCCATGGCAGCTATTTTTGGTGGTACCCAATCCTTGCACACAAATTCTCTTGACGAAGCCATTGCTTTGCCAACTGATTTTTCAGCAAAGATTGCTAGAGATACACAATTGTTTTTACAGAAAGATACAGATATCATCAAAGCGATTGACCCTTGGGCTGGTTCGCATTATGTTGAATACCTTACAAATGAATTGATAAAAAAAGCATCTGAGCATATTGCTGAAGTAGAAAAGATTGGAGGCATGACCAAAGCAATTATGAATGGCTTGCCAAAATTAAAAATTGAAGAAGCTGCTGCGAGAAAACAAGCTCGAATTGATGCTGCCATTCAGAAAGTAGTAGGTGTAAATATATTCCAAGTTGACACCGAAAAAAAACTGGACATACTAGACGTGGACAATACAGCTGTTAGAGAGGAGCAGTTGGCAAAACTGAAAAAGATAAAAGAAACAAGAGATACAAAAGCTGTAAAAAGAAAATTAACAGCCTTGACAAAATGCGCAAAAACAGGCAAAGGAAATTTATTAGCCTTAGCTGTTGAAGCTGCAAAAGAAAGAGCCACACTAGGAGAAATTTCTGATGCTATGGAAATAGTATTCGATAGGTACAAAGCATCTTCTCAAATTGTTTCGGGAGTTTATTCAAGCGAAATTAAAATGAATAAAGATTTTTTAAAAGCCAGAACGCTTTCTGATAAATTTGCAAAAATGGAAGGCAGACGCCCTCGTATAATGATTGCAAAACTTGGCCAAGATGGACATGACAGAGGCGCAAAGGTTATTGCCACTAGTTTTGCAGATCTTGGATTTGATGTTGACATCGGCCCTTTATTTCAAACACCTGCAGAAGCAGCAAAACAAGCTACCGAAAATGATGTCCATATTCTGGGAGTATCTTCTTTGGCAGCAGGGCATAAAACATTGGTCCCTCAGACCATTAAAGCGCTAGAGAAATTAGGTCGAGACGATATCATGCTTGTTGTAGGAGGAGTCATTCCTCAGCAAGATTATAATTTTTTATATGATTCAGGAGTGGTTGGAATCTTCGGGCCAGGTACTGTTATTTCAGAAGCTGCACAACAAATTTTAGAGCTTTTAATAAAGAGAGCTTCTCTTAAATAAATACATAAATGCGTTTTACAAATAAAGTCCTATTGCTTCTAAGCTTTTTATTAATTTTTGGATCTTGCGAAGTACCAAAGAAAGAACTTGATCCTTCTATAATGGAATACCTGGTTTCAAACGGAATTACTGTAATCCCTATAGATGGAAACAGTAAAAGATTAAAAGTCAATTTATCAAGACAAACAAATCTTTCAGAAGAGAGAATAGGCAAGTTGGATAAAATAAAAGATCAATTAGTTGAGCTCGATCTTTCAGATTCCAACTTCACAAATGGCATGATCAATTCCTTGAGTGGCTTTTCAAATTTGGAAAAATTAAATCTTTCTGATACCAAAATTTCAGATGCTGCAGTAGCCATATTTTCAAAATTCGGAAAACTCAAAACATTAAATATTGCAAACACATCTGTTAGTGCAGATCGAATTGCAAAATTAATGGATGAAATTCCTGGCTTAAACATAGACCAAGGAGGTTCAGATAACAATGTATCAAAATTGAGTGCGCCAACTATTGAAGCAGCTACTGAAATATTTTCAGACAAGTTGCACGTCAAACTTTTGTCTTCGATCAAAAACACAAAAATTTATTACAGCTTAGATGGATCAGAACCGGATGAAAAATCTAGCTTGTACTCCAAGCCACTGGAACTCACGAAGACAACGCAGGTCAAAGCTACTGCAGTTAAAATAGCAGGGCAAGCAGGTCTAGTAGCTACCAAGCAATTTATTCAAACCAATGTCAAGGTTAAAAACATAAGTTTAGAAACTCCACCAGATGAAAAATACAAAGCAAGTGGTGCATCATCTCTTATTGATCATTTGAGAGGTGGATCGAATTTTTCGACCCAATTTTGGTTGGCCTATCAAGGAAAGAACTTAGTAGCAAATCTAGAACTAGAAAAGATTCAAGAGGTGGCACAGGTAAATGTGAGTGCATTAGCTGATGCAAATAATTGGATTCACTACCCAAAAGGCATTAAAGTATGGTCAGGAAAGAGCTCCAATGATATGAAATTGGTAAAAGAAGTTACATTTGAAAAACTAGACGGTAGTGATCCTATTGCAGCGAAGTACTTTAGTGCATCGTTTGAGCCGATGCAAACAAAGCATTTGAAAGTTGAAATCATTAGTCAAATGCAAAATCCAAACTGGCACCCTTCAAAGGGTGAACCATGTTGGATTTTTGTTGATGAAATCATTGTAGAATAATTTCAGATTGATTGTTTGGTTTATTAAGTGTGCTATACAGGTACATGAAAATACGCATTCTTTTATTAAATGTTCTGATTTAAATCATAAACAATCCGCTAGCTATCGCATCTGCATGCAACTTTCCAGCCTTACTAAGACAATAAGTCCCTTGATTTTCAAGCACTTGCCCCTTAGAAATGCCTGTCACAATCGCCCCTAAAAAATGTTTTTTATATTCTGGCGAAAAGCGTAATTCCACCTCTTTTAGCGAAACTCCCCAAATTGTTCGAAGACCTGTCATTACAAATTCATTGTACTTATCTTTCTCTTTCAAGTTTTCATAATCATATAGATTGCCCTCTGGATTATAATCAGGCTCATCCCTCCATTTGTTCATAGCTTTCAAATAGGCAGGGTTATTAGCAATATTCCAGAGCCTTTTGTCTCCATTATATGAGTGAGCGCCTGGTCCAATTCCTAGATATGGCTTATTTTGCCAATAGGCAGTATTGTGCCGACTATAGGCTGAATCTTTGGCAAAGTTTGAGATTTCATAGTGTTCGTATCCATTTTTGCTACATATATCCATTAGTTTTTCAAATTGCCCACTTACCCTCTCCTCATCAGGAGCCAACATCTTACCCTTTTTAATAAAATGGTCTAATGCTGTCTTGGGCTCAATGGTTAGCGCATAGCAGGATATATGAGGTAAGGCAAGCTCCATGATCCGGTTGACATTTTTAATCCAATGCTCATCGCTTGTAGTTGGGGAGCCATAAATGAGATCAACAGAAATATTTTCAAAGCCTACCACCAAGGCATCTAGCAGGCTATGTTCCGCCTGATTGGCATTATGAGACCTATTCATATATTTCAAATCCTCCTCATAAAAAGACTGCAAACCGATACTTAATCTATTTATAGGACTATCATATAGTTGTAATAGCTTTTCTTTCGTTAAATCATCAGGATTGGCTTCAATTGTAATTTCAGCAGAGGCTGATATATCGAAATTAGCATGTAAACAGTCAAAAAGATCTTGCAATTCTTTTTGATTCATCAAAGACGGGGTGCCACCTCCTAAATAAATAGTATTGACCCTTTCAGAAATATCATTTTTTCTTAATATCAACTCCGTATTTATTGCTGAGAGTATTTCTGTTTTTAATGCTAAATTGGTTGAGAAATGAAAATTGCAATAATGACATGCTTGTTTGCAAAATGGTATGTGAATGTAAAGACCTGCCATTATTAAATTACTTAATTAAATGATTAGATAAATAATTGAAATCTACTTTTTTTATACGTTTAGCAATTTGCCTTTTATTGCTTCATCTTACTACTATAGACTTTGAAGCTCAAACCGGCTATGCACTCCTGCTGCATAGTGACAACAATATAGAAAAGTTTGACAATGAATCTTACGACAATTTTGAAGACAGTCTAAGTATTCAACTTTATTTAAGGTCCTTTATACTTGATTTACACAGCCAACACTATTTAGAAGCTGCTATAGATTCACTATGGCTACTAGATAGTACATATCATGCCAATGTTCACCTCGGCGGCAAGTATGACAAATTTGAAATTACTTATTCAGATCAAGAAAATTCTAACACAAAGATTATCAAATCTTATAAAGATTTGGCTGCAATTAAAAACGAACTATTAATCGAAGCTGAAAACAATGGCTATCCATTTGCAGAAGTTTATATCGAAAATACAAGCATCACAAAAGATCACTTTCAAGGAGTACTGAGATTCAAAAAGCATCAAAAGATCATAATTGATGAAATAAAGATCATTGGAGACTCCAAAGTGGATCCTTCTTTTTTAAATTTTTATTTGGATTTAAAAAAAGGAGAACTACTCAATATTTCCAAAGTGAATAAGGCCTATCAAAAATTGCAAAATCTGAAGTTTGCAAAACCCAGTCGAAAACCCAAAATGTTATTTGACAAAGCTGGTGCCGATATCTACTTTTTTATTGATAAAAGAAAAGCCAGTCGCTTTGATTTCTTACTTGGGATTTTGCCTATAAATGATCCACTCATTGATAGGAGTAGCATAATTACAACACTTGCATTGATCGATTTACATAATTCTTTTGGAAAAGGAGAACACATTTTTGCAAAATTTGAACAACTGAAACCGATCACTCAAGAATTAGAGTTGCAAGCCTCTATTCCTTACTTACTTGATTCTCCTTTTGGCATTAGTACAAGTTTCAGTCTCTACCGCCAAGATTCTGCTTTCATAGACATTGACTATAACCTTGGTCTTCGTTATTTTTTAAATGGCCAAAATCATTTAGAAGTTTTTGTAAATCGCTCCGTTACAAATGTTTTAAGCATTCAAGAACAAAACATCATCAACAACAAACAATTGCCCAACTTTCTGGACAGGCAACAAAATGCATTAGGACTAAAACTGGATGCAAATAGTTTGGATTATATTTTTAACCCTACAAAAGGCTGGGCTTTGAATTTTTTTGCTCAATATGGGAAAAAAAGCATCCTAAAAAATCCCGATTTGTTGAAATTGCGTGACCCGGCTGAACCAGCATTTAATTTTGAAACTTTATATGAACCCTTAACTTTAGAACAAAACCAACTAAGTCTCAAACTTGATTTTTCCTATTTCTTTCGGGTAGGAAATAATTATAGTTTACAGTTAAGATTACGAGGAGGAAGCATATTTTCAAATGGTGAAATCCTTAAAAACGAACAATTTCGTCTAGGAGGCGCAAAGTTTCTTAGAGGATTTGACGAGCAGGTTTTCTTTGTAGACAAATACCTCCTTGGTACCGTTGAGTACCGATTGCTAATAAGTAAAAACACCTACGGTTTTGTCTTCCTTGACATCGCACAAATACAAGACAAGTCCATCAATACAAATTCCAATTTGCGCCCGATGGGATTTGGTGCCGGATTTTCGTTTGATACGAAGACAGGGATATTTAATATTAGTTTGGCGCTTGGCAAAGACCTTTTGAATGCTGATGACTTTTTTGATTTGGCTTCGCCGAAGATTCATTTGGGATATGTTAGTCTTTTTTAAAGGCGAAAGGTGAAGCAGATAATCTTGAAAGGTGAATTTGAATTGCTAAAGTGAAAATTTAAAGTTTATATTTCTGTGTTCTTAATTCCAATTTTCACCTGCTTAGGCTTTAATTTCATTCTTTTTTCGTTTTATTTTTTTTTCGCTACCTTTATTTAACAAAATAATAAAGCAATGAAAAACTACAATCTTCTCGATAGGTTGACTAAATTCTCTATCGACATTTTGAAAATTACTGATCAGTTTCCAAAAGATTACGCAGGAAAACATCTTTCTCAACAACTAATTCGATCAGGTACTTCTCCCGCATTAAATTATTCTGAAGCTCGTGGAGCTGAATCAAGAGCAGATTTTAAACACAAAATAAGTATTGTTTTAAAAGAACCTAGAGAAACGCAAACTGCGTTGAAAATAATAGCTGGAAGAAAATATATTGAAAATGATATGCTGGAAACTATACAATCCGAATGCA
>CALIIW010000322.1 GCA_938018185.1 uncultured Saprospiraceae bacterium | reverse complement strand
TGGTTTCAAAGACTTTGATGAAGGAATCCATCTTGGCGATGAATATTCATTCATCTCAAATAAATTTTTATTGGAAGGGGATGTAGAAGCGTTTTTTTTGAACAAGTATCCTAAAATAAAAAAAGAAATTAAAGAGAAGAGGAAATTAATAATGGATGAATACCATAGACGCAATATCTAAACGATTAGAGAAACTAATAAATTTTCGAGGGATTTATACCATTGTGAATGGTATTTCTTTTTTTCATTTTCACTAAATTAACAGTCAAGCATTTTTACAGCTTTTTATTCTATTTCAGATTTCAAACCTATAAATCAAGACCCTTTAAGCACAAAAATTTGTACCTTCATCCCATATGAACAGCCTTTTATTCACTGCTGGAATACTTTGCTTCCTCCTAGGAATTATCCATTCCATTCTAGGGGAAGTATTAATATTCAAGAACCTAAGGGAAGATGGTGCAATCGTTCCATCTAAACAAAACCCTGATTTAAAAAGTAGGCACATTCATATCTTGTGGGGGACCTGGCATTTAGCTACAATTTTTGGAATTTTTATTGGAATACTTCTATTGAAAATTTCAAAATTGCAAGATGCATTAAGTAATAACTTCATAGAAACCATTTTAAGCACCATCTCCTTTACTATGTTTGGAGGAGCATTTTTGATTTTGTTTGCTACTAAAGGCAAACATCCAGGTTGGGTAGTTTTATTACTTATAGCTTTACTCATCCAGTTTAGTTAGAAAACTTATTCACTTTTAGATTTTATTCAGAATAATATCCGCTTGAATGATTATTTTGTAGTTAATTTAAAATCTTTTCTATTTATCTTAATTAATTTTATAAAGGCATTATTCATGAAAACTATTTGTAAATCAATTCTCATACTCCTATTCTTCACAAACATTATTCCCTGTGAATTGACTTCTCAAGTCCTTCAAAACACAATCTATGGTGAATTCAGAAACAATTATTTCGGTTCTAAAATAAAAAGTAGTGAAGATGGTTTAAGGTTCGCTGTTAAATCTCAAGAAAGTCTAGAAAACGATATTTTCCATGAGTATGTAACAATCTACAAAAACGAAAATGGTGTAATAAGTCAATTAGGAGATAAAATAGATTGTTCTTTAAATTTCACAGAAACTATTGATAGAGGTTATGTATTTTTTGATCTGAGTGCAGATGGTGAAGTTTTGATGATATGGTATAATGATAAATATTTTCACTATGAATTTAAAAATAATGAATGGGAGATAATACATGAAATGGCTATCTATCTAAATCCAACATCAATTCGTGCCCGATTTTCTTTATCAGGAGATGGACGAACACTTTGCATTTTAAACAGTAATGGATCAAATGCTTTTATCGGCTATTATGAGATTTTAACTTATAAATACATCAATGAAAAATGGGTAAGACAAGATTTTGAACTCATCCAAGATTTTGACTCTACAGGTCCTGTTGAACTATCTCATGATGGTAATTCTTTAATACATAGTGACAGTTCGCCAGAAGGAAATGCAGAATACCATCAAGTTAAAGTGTATGATTGGTTAAATAATCAATGGACCAAAAAAGGTAATGACTTGCTGCTTGAAACTTCTTGGAATGGAGGTCAATTTGGATTGCTAATAAATTATGATTTTGCCAAGGATGCCAAATCGATTGTTATCGGAGGAATAGGGGATGATACCAGTTTTTTTATGAACAGTTCTTCTGTAAGAGTTTATGAGTATCTAAACCAAAATTGGGTACAAAAAGGACAAGAAGTATTCGGATATCATGATGGCGATGCTTTTGGAGTCGAAGTTGATTTCTCAAATGATGGAAGCCGGTATATTGTGAGTGCTCCTTTCATTGATGAACTGGGATTTTCACTTGAAGGTGTAGTTAAGATTTATGATTATTCGGATACAGAATGGACATTATATGATACAATTGCTGGAATCGAACCATTTGATTTATGTGGTTTTAGTTTTGCGATGACAGGTGATGGGAATACTCTTATTCTTGGTTGCGCTGGATATTCTGAATCTTATAGCCAACAAGGAAAAGTTGATGTGTACTCCTTGGATGGCTCAACAGCTATTTCGGAGGGTTCTAGTTTAAATGCTAATCCTTACATATATCCAAATCCAACAAATGGCATCATACAAATCAAGAACATAAAAGCAGGAGAACTAAAATTGTTTAATCAAATTGGTTTAGAAGTCTTTAGTCAAAGTATTTTACCTGCTGATATTTCTGCTTCAAAATCCTTGGAGCTTGATTTAGGAGCTTTGAATGCAGGAGTATATTTTTTGCAAATAGAAGAAGGTCCGACTCAAAAACTTGTTATTGTGGCAAATTAATAATTAGCCCATAATAAACTAAATCAAGATACTGATACATGAATAACAAAAAAAGCTGGACCAGATACCTTTTCGAATTCCTAACAATCTTCTTTAGCGTAACGCTTGCTTTTTACCTAGCTAAGATGAATGAGAATTCTAATAGAGCAGAGTCCTATGACAAAACTTTAATGGAGATTCGGAACGGATTGGACCTGGACCTGCATGACATCGGTTTAAATATTAAAGGACACCAAGGAGGAATAGCTGCATGTAAGTTTTTCAGAAAATATTTAAATGGTCAGGATATAAACCAAGATTCAATATATCACTACCATAGGTATATGATTGCAAATTTCATTTCGATTCAAAACAAATCTGGCTACGAATCACTCAAAGCTAAGGGATTAGAAATTGTAAGCAATGATTCTTTACGATTGAAAATTATATCTCTTTATGATGTCAGTTATGAAATAATTGAAAAATTAGAAGACGGCCCTAGAGAATACATTTTATACCATGATTACTTTGCGGAGTGGAGTAGATCTGTTGCTGGCTATATGGAGTTTAATGAGAAAGGACATTTAATAAAACTTGCTCCTCCCGACAAGTTGGATCAAAAAAGTAAAAATGTGCTGTTAAATTATTTATGGAAGATCGAAAGCAATCGGAGAAATTTGATTCATAATTATGAAGATACTATTACAGCTATCAAAGCCTTGATAGAGGATATAGATCGGATAAGAGGCTGATTGAAATGGACCCTTTCGAATTACTACTAACAGATTTGTCTTTCTAAAGAGTAAACAGTGATTTGTAATCAGAAAAGGTAAATTTTTTCTTTCTTAACACCACTTTTCACTATACTATTAACAACTAACCGTTTTATCTTTTTATGCGCACCCAACCAATTGCAATGCCTGTGCTGTCTATATTGGTATACTAAAATATAGAATCATGAAAAATTACTATTTAAATACACTTCTTTTACTTTTTGTTTTATTTGCAATTTCTTGTTCCGATGACGAAGATCTGACTAAAGTCATGGAATGTTCGGGTGAGGCTTTACATACGATCGACAATGCTCAAGGTGCAATGATATATTTATCTTGCTACGATGCTTGGGGAGTCTTATTGGATGATGCCTTATTAGATGAAGATCGGACCATAGGAGCCAGTAAAGACATAGAGGAAGAATATAAGGTAGAAGGACTAAGGGTGCAAATAGACGCTTGTTTTTACGAATTCGATTTGCCACTGCTTTTTCCAGATCCTGCATTTTGGGGTTTTCTGTACAATATGGAAAATATTGAGATGATTGAACAGGAATAGTAGAGGCCTGACATTATTGTAGCCCAATGCGAAAGCCTTGGGTTAAAATTAAGTTTAATCATAATTTACCATGGCATGATATTTACCTCTTTCTTTTCCCCTTAGTTTTAATTTGATGATATACGTCATACATATGTGCCTTCAATAATGCTTTGCCATCCCTTTTGTTATAAAAATCAGTTTTTAAAACGGATCTCCTTCCAGTTTTTACATCATACAAAAAAGCAAAGTAGAAGGTATCGTAATTTGGTGTAGCAACATTTTTAATCGTGTAGGGTAGTGCATAAGGAAAAAGTAAAGAGCCAGCAAGCAAATACCACTCTGCCATATTTTTACTTTGCATGGAGATAACACCCGTCCATAAAAAATAATCTGTGTTGTATTTTTTTGCCAGTTTATCCATCTCATTTTGTTGGTATCCCGGAGTAAGACTTAAATTATATTGATCCATCTGTTGAGTAAAATATAAATTAGCTGTGGCAATATCATTAAAGACTTGGATATCATTTGAGTTCAGCTTATTGACATCAAGAATTTGGGCCTTTATTTTTTTCTTTTTAGCTAAGCTTAATAATTCCTTACTAAAGAATTTTTGCTTTTCTTCTGTTCGGATGTATTCAACCCTTTCTTCACCATTATTTTTTTGAGTTACAGAAAGATAGTAAGGATTAACAACAACAATCTTTTTTATCCCAAGTGTTTTTCCTTTCCTAAATTCTCTTTTCCGTTCTTTTTGATATTGTCTTTGACCATCACTAGATTTAAAGTCGTCCGTTTCTTTTTTGTTTTGGTTATATTTTTTCTTACCAGCTTTGTAGTGATTGATAAAATCTTGGTTATTTACTTCACTAACAAATGCATGATTCCAATAGTCTACTCTTTTGCTTTTAAATTTTTTCTTTTTATTTGAGTCTTTTTTATTGCTTATTTCATTTTTTGTTTTTGCTTTGACAGAAAATATTTTCAAGTCCTTAAAATTTGATGCAAATTCAACAAAAAGATCATCGATAATGGTATTTAATTCCTCATCCTTTTTATTATTTTTATAAAGATCCCAATTATATCTTAGGGCCAGAATGGTAGATTCTTTATGATCCATTTCTGCCAAAAGATTATAAACTTGTTGTGATTCTCCTTGTATTTCTTTAGTTATTTTTCTAAAGGTCGTTTGCATGGATACATCCCAATTTTCTCCATAATTGGAAAATTTTGCATGCATGTAAAGACATTTTCCAATTAATTTCTTTAGTTCTAAATCATCCTCTTGCGTTTTGAGTTGCAAGTAAGCTGTATAAATAGCCTCTGGATAATTTCCATTGTACATATTGAGAAATGGAATTTGATATCTAGCTTTATTTTTTATGTTGTTGAATTCTTTTTCTCCAACTAAAAATATTTTTTTATTTTCTAGCTTTTCTTTATTAATTGATGCCTGAATTTTATTTAATCTTTTTGCACTAGCAGGGTGACTGGACTGTTCGTCTTCTTTCTCTACCATTGGTTCAATTTTCAGTATTTCTTTTAACCAACGATTATTGGGAAAAATATATTTCTCGTCTTCAAAGAATGACCTTTCAAAAACCTCATTTTCAAAAGGTAAATAGGCATAATAAAGTATTTTGAAAACATCAGGAATACTAGAAGCATCATATCCTGTTTTTTTAAAAATTTCAAATCCTTCTTCATCTGCTTCTTCTTCAATTTTTCTAGAGTATAAACTTTCTTGAAAGAGCTTGTTGTTTAAGGTAAGGTTGTCTTTATTCTGATCAAAGTTGAAACTCTTTTTATTTCTTTTAATATTTTTTGAATGGACAAATTTATTAATAGCATGATTGTGGTGGAAATGTATCAATTCATGGCTTAAAATGAATGCCAATTGAGCCTCGTTTTCAAGCTTTGCTAAAAGACCAAGAGTGACAAATATGATACCTTGATCTGTTGCAAAAGCATTCACGGCTGGACTGTTAAGAATGTAAACCCTTGGTTTACTTTTTTTTCTAGATCCATGCTTGTTGGGCAACTGATCCAATACTTTATTTACATAGACCGATGCTGGATCATTGAATAAGACAAGTCCACTTTGTAAGATGTTATCTATTTCGAAATTGGATTCTAATAAAAATTGCTTCTCATCAGATTTGCCCTTCTTTTTACCTTTTAGTGCTTTTACTTGCTTGTTGTACTTTGACGAACTTGGGCTTATAAATTCTAGTGGAATCTTTCCAGTGGACTTTAACAAGTCAGGCCCTTGAGCTACTAAGGAATTAAAAAGAAATATTATATGGACTATTGTTGCAAGGTAAGTTTTCATATTTCTAATAAATTAAACTTTAAATATTTGAGGAGTATTTTTTAATTTTAAAAAATTAATCCCACTGATAGATCAAAGGAAAATAAATCATGTTTTTGTATCCTTGTGATGGCAGTTAGCTCATATTGTTTTTGAGATGTTCTTTCAAAATCATCAAGACCACCATACGCACCAATCAATCCTTTAACACTACCCGCAAACATAAATCTACTTTTCAAGTAAAAGTTATTCCCGTAAATTTGTGTATTAGTATAAGCAAGCACAAAAGAGTAAAAATTAAATTTTGGATCAATAGGGAGATTGGATAAATCATCATTTATAGTAAATGTAGATCCAGTATACTCATACGCTAATAATTTACTGCTGTTAACCATGTTTCTTTTCAAGCCAAAGCTGAAGGTGTTTCCCATTGGTGCGAGACTTCCTCTATTGGGTTTGAACATATTATACAACAAACCAATTGATAAAACATCTAATCGAGAAAGATACTCATGGGAATATTCATTGTCACTCAAACTCTCATCTTCTAGTATTATTGGAGATCGAAAATACGTAACGGATCCCGTAGAAAACTTAGTGAGCATTAAAGAAATACTCCTATACCTTTCGAAGGTATGACTTAATTCAACAGCAAAGATATTGTCCCAAGCTATTGAACCTTTATCATTATCATACGCTTCAAATCCTCGATTTTTTTTGTCTGGCCCAAAATAGGAAGGCCTAATCCCGTATCCAATACCAATAGTAGTTTTTTTTCCTAAATAACCAGGTGCCGATTGAGATTGTAGACATTCGGGTATGACGATAATAAAGGCGAGTAAAATGATTATTCTCAAGTTTATCATATATTAGGGTTATAATTAATATTATATCAATAAGTATTCCAATGGGGTTTTGAGGCTAATACGAAGGTTTCCCATTGTTATTCGAATTCAGCATTTTGGCACGTTCATTATAATATGGTAAATATCAGCATCCTTGAAGAAAGATATGGGTATTCAGAAGTAAGCCAAAAAACGCCAGAGGCGTGACATTATTGTAGCCCAGTGTGTAAACACTGGGTAGAGGAAATGATCAGAATTCATTTGGCGTGATTTTTTTTTTAAAATCATGACAAATGGCTTTCGTGGATTACATGGTTTTCCAGCCCTTTCCACTAGAAACGAAGTAAAGAATTTAAATTACACAATTATCAACAGTTGATTTTCAATGGTTAAAGTTTTATCTGTGAATATCAAAATAAGAAAGCAAACGCTCTTGTGTGAATAAAGAAGTATTCGAAAATATCTTATTCTATGGGAAGGCATAGCCTGTTGCAATGCATAATCGTTTTAGAGGATTAAAG
>CALIIW010000321.1 GCA_938018185.1 uncultured Saprospiraceae bacterium | reverse complement strand
TGTTATTATAAAAATGGTAATGGGCCTGCCGAAGGCCTTTTTAAAATTATACATGAGTGTATCACCAGAGACAATAGTCAACTTGCTTATTGCAACTAGTAAAAAATATGTAAAGAAACAAGAAAGCAAAAGTGCCCAAGATAGACTTAATCCGAACTTAGCTCCGGAAACAACCATTGAAGTGACACTACCTGTGCCGACAACATAACCTATTATAAAAAAAGCAGGACCAAAATCTTTAAGAACTTTTTTTAATTTTTCTAATAAAGTCGTATTGCTTTTTACCATAATAATTTGGATTTTAAATTGAACAACGGAGTTTTAAATGTATAAAAAATATTGGACTTAATATTCTTACTTTTTATTTAGGTAGGATCAAAAAAAAAGTTGCCACTTAATGACAACTCATAAAAAAGTCTTCAATATTTATCTTTAAGTCTAATCTAGTTAGTACGAGCTACAAATTTTTCTGATTAGAAGATTTTGGAATATCTTACTGAAAGAAAACACTTCTATTGAATTTTACCCTTCCATATCATTTATAATTTGATAACATTCATAAATGTATGGATCGGATTTAATTTGATTCATCCATCTTTCTCGATTTAAAATAGAAGCAGAATCTTTAAAAAGAGCAGCTCTATCAAAAGAAACCTCAAAGCCCTCTATGTCGGCATAAATTTCTTGCCATTGAGCTTCCAAATTTGTCGAAGAATCTTTTTGTTTCTTAAAGCCTGTCCAGTCAAGTTTTACTAGTTGGCTTTCTTCTGATTTCATAAGCTGCTTTGCTTTTGCTTCCGCTAACTGGAATCTTTTATTTGCGTCTGTCCGTGCCCTACTCTTTGCTTCTAATACTGCAATATTTTTAACCACGTTGATTTTTTGACTAACTTTTGATTTTGCTAAAGAATCTGCGGCCATAGAGAAAGGCTGTGCCCTTTCACCAGAAGCAATGTACTTGTAATCATCTGACAGTTTAATATCTGGGATAATACCAGTGGATTGAGGAGATCGTCCCGTTGCGGTGTAGAATAAGCCAACGCTCATTTTTACTTCACCAAATGAATTTGATTGGTTTTCATTTAGATCCACAAAGTTTTGCATGCTTCCTTTTCCAAAGGTAGATTCACCTCCTACAATCAGCGCCCTTTTATAGTCCTGCAAAGTGCCTGAGAAAAGTTCTGAGGCAGAACCACTTTTAGCGTTAGTAAGCACTACTAATTTTCCATCATACTGAACGGAAGGATCATTGTCACCCGACTGATTAACTTCTTTATCTGAACGTTTTGTTTGCATGTAAATCCCATCTTCCAAAAAGTATCCAATGATATCGCGACACATTCCGCCAGAACCTCCTTGGTTGTTTCTTACATCAAAGATGATTCCTTCGACTTGATTTGTTTTTAATGTTTCTATTTCAGATAAAACATGAGCAGCACTTCCAGGATCACCTGCATAAAATCTAGGTAATCGTATGTATCCGATTTTCTGTTTCGATTTATCGTCATTCAACAGGAAGGACATGGCGATATCAAATTCAATTTTGTTTCTTGTTAAGGTAACAACTTCTTTCAGTCCATCTTTCTTTTTGATTGTCAGTTGTACTTTAGCACCAATTGGGCCTTTAATTAAACTAATCACTTCATCTAATGATTTACCCATTAGATCTACAGTCTCGGATTTAGGTTCTTTTATTTTCAGGATGACATCATCGGTAAGTATTGACTTTGATTTCCAAGCTGGACCTCCAACAATCGATTCGATTACTTTAGGATAGCCATTTTCTATTTCTAATCGAACGCCAATTCCTACGAATGAACGTGTAAATTTATCATCCCAAACTGATTTTTCATTTGGTGAAAAATACTGAGACTGGTAATCATGAACCTTTAAGAAAGCATTTGCATATTCCTCTACCCTTTGATTGTCTTTTATTGCTTTTAGTTTGTCAAATTTTATATCCAAAAGTTTTTTTACTTTTTTATTTGCAAAAGCAAATAAATCTTCAGCAGAAATAGCAGGATCATTTTTCTCTTCTACATACATTTGATCTAGCAGATACTTTTTTAGTTTCTTTCGCCATCGATCTTTTAAATCTTTTTTATTCGCTGCATAATTGAGTTTAGAAAAGTTTACTTCGAGGTTCTCCTTGATTGAAAAATCTGGCGATTTCGCTAAGAGTTGTGTTGTAGTCTTTTCTGCTAGCACCATTCCATTTTCTAATAAAGAAATAGCCATATCAAAAAACTCAAAATCATTGGCAATTATTGCTTCATCTAAATTTAATTGATAGTTCTTTAAGCGATTGATATCCTTTTGGGTAAAAAATTCTTTTTGAGGATCTAGCTGCTTTATGAAATATTCAAACATGTCCTTCGACAAAGCATCATCCAATGATCGTGGCCTATAATGTCTTTCTTGAACTGCGTTAACAATTTTAGGCATCAATACAGTAGCCTGGGGTGTATGAACTTGACGAGAAGAAATGGAGGTATCACAGTTACTCAATAAACTTCCTACTACAAATGCACTTATAATCCACAATAATCTCATTATGATTTTCTTTTGGGTAAAATAAGGTTTTAATCATGGAAAAGTTGGTAAGGACAGAGCGTTTGAAATTCGTTAACAGACGTCTAAGAAAATCAAAATTGAAATGCTATAAACTTTCCGATCTATTCTTGTTCAATTATTATTAAAATTTCAGAAGATGGCTAGCAAGGTAGAATATGATAATTAAAAAGGAGTAAAGCCGAATACGACTTTATTCCTTTTTTTTGCTATTTAATTATAATGTATTTAATTTACTATTTAGAATGCAAGCGACTTTTCAAGTATTTTATTTGACCGTTATGGTTTGATTCATGTTCAACGACGTGAAACCATTTACAATAATTATTTGTAGGACTGCCCCAAAATGAGGTATCTACTACTTCAAGCCACTTGTCATCATATTTGGCTAACTCTGCTAAGCTGAATGCCCTACATGCCTCAAGTTTGTCTAAGTAGTAATCAAGTTCTTCTCCTTTGAAAGTGGCCCTTCCCGCATCTCCAAGACTGGAAGCAGCCTCATACATTTGATCCTCTTTCTTTCCTTCTTCAAAATGCACTTTGCCTTTGAAGGTATTTCTTTGATAGAATCTTTCCGTAGCTACTAAATGCATGAGCATAGCGCCTACCGAATTGGAGTTTGCGTCATGTAGATAATCAAGATCTTTTTGGGACATTCCAAATACAGGTCTGAGCATGGTGCCTCTCATCCAATTCATCATGGAGACTAAAGTTCCAATTTCAGGAGTAAAGCCCTCTTTAGGTCCAACAATGTTAATTCCGTTTATTTGCTGACTAGGGATAGTTTTTGAAGATAAAGGATTTGAAATTGCTCCAATGGTGCTTACTCCTAATGTTAGTGCTGCTGTTTTTTTGATAAAATTTCTTCTATTATTCATAATGTAGATTTGATTCCTAGAGTTATAAACGAAATATATAAATGTTATTTCAATTATACTAGAAATGTATACGTATGAAGAGAAATTGTATAAGAATGATGTGATTCTATTATTTCATACACATAATGAAAATAAATATCAATTTGCACACCCAACCCTTTTCAACAGGACTATGTCTATTAATATAAAATCCATAAACATGAAAAAATTTAACTTATTACTATTTTTATTCCTTCAATTTATTTCAAATATCTATTCTTGTGACCCTATTTATATTTCGTTTTGCGATTCAAATAAAGAACTTGTTGAAGAGAAAGTATTTGTTGGAAAAATTTTAAACCAGAACAGTCAAAATACTGAATTTGAAATAATAGAAATCCTTAAAGGGCTAGAATCTGAAAGCACCATTACTGTTTGGGATGGCAGCGATTTGGAATGTAATGGGACATTTTCGATGTCTACAGCGGCTTATGGTAGCGTCGGAGATACCGTCATCCTTATTGTCCAACCAATAAGCACTATTGAAAATACCTGGGATGTTATAAACGATTATAGAAGACCAAGTTCTATTAACTATACTACTTATCTAAGAGTGGATGAAGGATTCCTTTGGGATAACGATCTTCAGGTTTCTTATGATGACTTTTTGACTAATTGGGATGAAGATGGATGTGAAAACATTGTGAGTAATAAGCGTCTAATTCAATTTTCTTTGAAGATGTATCCTAATCCTGCATCAGATCAATTACGAATAAAGAATGAAGATTCCTTATGGAAATATTACAGTATTATTTCATTAAATGGCCAGGTCGTTGAAACGAGGTCGCCTCTTCATAATTCAAATATTATTGAAGTAGCCTCCTTAAATGCTGGGTTTTACTTACTCAAAATTTGGGATAAAAACGAAATAGAAATAGTTGGTAAATTTGTGAAGCTTTGACACGAAAGACCCATTTAAAATCTATCTTCATCCAAGGCTTGAATTGGTTTCCACTATTTTTGTTTGTAGTTACTCTTTTAATTCATTACACCTTTCAACAAGTTTCAATTCTTTATGATAGCTGTTAATTCTAGCGTAGGCAGTTCCATCTATTAACAAGATAACGGTCAACATTGCAA
>CALIIW010000320.1 GCA_938018185.1 uncultured Saprospiraceae bacterium | reverse complement strand
ACAGTTTTCAATTCCAGCTGAACCAATTCTCGTTCATGAGCTGCAACCTCGAGGGTTAATTGGATAGCATTGTGTTTAAAAATTGGAGTCCAATACTGTTTAACTGCTTTGTTGCTCTTAGCAGTTAAAGCTAATAGTGTTTTACCAGTCTCAATGTTTATAAATTTCAAGGTTGCTGTTTTCGGCAGATAAAATTGGCTAAAGCCGAAATTTAGTGAAGAACCCCTAGAATGTACTAGGTACTTCCAAATTGGTTTTTCAGTTCTTGTGTTTTCCCATTGTCCAATTTCAAGAGTAGATTTGTTGATATATTCTGCTTCTGCAAAAATGTTGTTTTTAGGAAGATATGACTGATTGTTAATAAATGTAAATGATAAGTCATTGGAGGTCTCCAAAACTCTATGAAAAATTGAGCAAAATATAATGATTATTGAGCAAGTGAGATACACCAACCCTCTTTCCTTATTGCTTTTCATTTTAATTCATTCAGTAGTTTTACACTTTCTATTTGGTATATTCTTATATGTATATATCTTTCATATGTTGCGTGCTAAACCTTAATTGTTTTATATATTTTTGTATTTATTTTGATAGTTATTTGTTTACCTTCGAACTATCTTAAAATCATTAAATAAAAGAAGCAAATGAGATATTCATTCCTATTAATTATTTCTGTAATTGTATTGTTTGGATGCACATCAGAAGCCGATAAATCTACCAGCACTGTTGTTAGCACAGATAAAGGTCAGGTACTAGAAACTCCAAATAAGTATAGTATATCCCCTTTTACCAATTCTCCTGAATTTGGAGATGCTTCTCTTGAGCTAGAAAGTTATAAGGACAACAAATTTGACTTTAAAGTGAGTGGAGAGAGTTATAAATTAGGGGTTCAGACACCAGATGCACCCCAAAAGATGTGTGCAAATTCTGCTAAAGGTCAGCACATTCACCTAATTGTCGATAATATGCCTTATGCAGCTAAATATACCTCTGAGTTTGAGTATGAGATCCCTGATGGTCAGCACTATATTTTGGCCTTCTTATCTAGGTCTTACCACGAGAGCATCAAGTCCAAGGCTGCGAGTATATGTAAGCTGATTTATTTTAAGGATAATGCTATTTTCAAGGAAGCAGACTCAAAAGAACCGATGTTATTCTACAGTAGGCCAAAAGGGACCTATATTGGAAAAGCAAATACTGAAAAAGTGATGCTTGACTTCTATTTAGCCAATGTAGACTTAGGTAAAGATCGAAAGGTAGTTGCTGATATCAATGGCGAAAAGCATACTTTCGATAAGTGGCAGCCATACTTCATTGAGGGGCTGCCTATGGGCGAAAATACCATTACATTGACCTTGGTTGATGGTAGTGGAAATAAGGTTGATACGCCTCTAAATCCAGTAACAAGGAAGTTTACTCTGAAAGAAGATCCAGTAGAATAAATTTTTTTTGCTTTAGAGTTTCCCCTTATGGGAACTTATTCTATATTTGTCATCGTTTTACAAATGGTGGTTGTAGCTCAGTTGGTTAGAGCATCGGTTTGTGGTACCGAGGGTCGCGGGTTCGAATCCCGTCTTCCACCCGAAATAAAGGTCATTGCTTAGTTGCAATGGCCTTTTCATGTATAGATGTGGAGCTATGAGAATAGACATATGCCACTGTCATATGCAATTGGACTTCGTATAGGCATCTTTTTGGATTCTTAATGACTCAGGCTTCGTGTTAATGAAGGTTTCGTGTTAATAAGAGCACTATAAATCACGCCCCTACAGGAGTTTACCAATCACACTTTTCCCTTTATTTTCTACTTTCAAAATTCGCCACTTTAGCTTTCACCTTTTATAATCCTTTTCCCTTTATTTTTAGCTTTCCTAATTATCTGCATTGGCTTTCCCCTTTATATTCTTCTATTTCTGTTCAAGGTTTTATGAATTAACTTTTCTCTTTTCTCGATAATGACGGCTTGGCATACAAATAGCATATAATTATAATATATAAAATTGTACGAATGATGTTTAATTCGTCAAATTCAAGATAAATGCTGAAAATATTTCCGTTCAAAGCGGGAATCGTCGTTTTATTTCTCTTTCTGAATGTTTTCAATGTTCGGGCTCAGCTTGCTTTTGGACAAATGGAAAATATTGTGGTTTGTGGGGAAAATGTTCAATGGGAGTTGATTATCCCAGATTCGGGAACAGTTGTCTTGCAGGACCTGCCACCTGGGATTAGATTTGAAGGCTTGGTTTCGAATGATTGTTCAGCAAATGTTTGGAGTCAGAGTCCCCTTGCTATCAATGTAGATCAAGAGTGCAGCGTAATATTTGAAGTATCAGCCTCTTGTGATACGTATCAAGTGAGAGATCCAGAGCAAGGAGGTGATCCAGATAGTACCTACGTTTGCAGCTTTATCTATAATGGTAATGAAGTAATTCTGGATGTGTTTGCCGAAATTAATCATCCCTATTTAGAAATCGAACTGGTTTCAAATAACGCGAATCCGGTACCCTATGAATCTTTTGAAAGAATCATGCGCATCTGTCAAGATGGCGTTGATGCTTATATAGATGATCCATTTGAAGTTTGTTTTGATTTCGGGTCTGAGATCATATTTAATTCAATTGAACTAATGACTTCGACTGCAGGGATTCCCCTTGCACCGGACGCTTCAAATTGTGTCATTCTAGATCCTGCCAATTTTCAACATTCTTTTAATAGAAATGAAGTAGCACAAATAGGGGAAAACGCAATGGCTTTGGAAGGCACGCTCTCTGATAGTTTGGAAACAACAGCCGAGTGTTTGTATTTTGTTTTAGACCTTGCCTTAGCAAATTGTGATGCAGAAGGAAACTATAATCATTTGACATCTGCTTATTGGTCATGCTATGGCGAAACCTGTGCGATGGCTTCAGAGTTAGAAGTATTCTCAGCACCTGATCCAGGTATTCCTTACCTAGAACTAAGTTATGAAGAAGCTGTGGATGATGGCTGCATAAGTGATCATTTCAGATGGCATAGGATTAAAATAAAAAACTCCGGTTCAGGTCTAGCCAGTTCTATAAAATTTGAAATGAATATTGGTGCCGATGGAATTGCACAAAATACTTCTAAAAATGTTTTTGATGCAGGAAATATAGTTTTAGTGGATCAAGCAGGAGTACAATCGTATATAAATTCTACTGCTTTAGAAACCAGTGATTTTAGTATTTCTGGATCACAGCCCAGCTGTCTTTCAGATTTTCAAAGCTTAGGTGGCTATGATCCTGCAACTCAGTTTTCTACAGTCATTCCGTTTGATTTGGCTCCACAAGATTCGATTTATCTTTATGTACCTGAGTTTCTATGTTGTGAATCTTATTGCGGTGTTACCGAATCTTGGTTGCAATCTTCCACTTACTGTTCGTATTCGAATATTTGTGGGATTACCACCTTCGGAACACCTTGGGAAAATGTAAATGAATATTTTGAATATACTGTTTCAACAAGTCCAAGCGTGCCATCGGATTTAGATGATGGGCAACAATCAGGAATAGATATATACATTACAGATTTTAGGCTTGGCTCTTACTTGCCTTCTCATAATATGCCCTTTAAGTTTTTTATAAGAATAGATTTTGATTGTGGTTTGAATTACAATTTTAACTCTAATTTTGAATTAAATGATGGTTCAAGTATCAATGCAGACTTCATGTATTTTGACCCGATCACTAGAACTTTTTATGCTGAATTTGAATATCCCTTTTCCGTTCCTGCTGCTTTGTTCCAAGAAGGTAAATTGACGTTTGACATGACATCTGATTGTGATGCCTGCGGAGGTGGCACAAAATTTCTGAATATCGAAGTTGGTGTTTTAATTGGAGAAAATTGTTCAAATGAGTGTGAGATTCTGACGCAATGCTATACCCACCCGATAGAATTGCATTGTAGTTCCTGTGCATGGGCTGGTATTACGCCTAATTCATTTAAAATAGAAAGAACAAGTTTCGGTTTACAAGATTATAACAATGATGGAACAGCTGATAATACACTGCTTGCATCCTCAGCAAATCCAGATGTAAAAACCAACAGAGCAACTATTGGTGACAATTTAAAAGGAACTTGGACAGCAATCGTGAACACATCCGTTGATCATCCTTCCTGGGAATATGCTTATGCAAGGACCTTCATGAACAATGTCAATAGTACAAGATACGCAGAAGTAATTGGTGGAGACTTAGAAGTTTTTGACAAAAATACTGGAAATATCTTAAGCTGTAGCAATGTACCTTTTACACAAATTAATCTCGATGAAGCATATCTTGACATTTCTCCTGCTTCCTTATGTGCCCTATGTCCAGCTTTTTGTGGCTTTGTTTATCAAGAAGGAGATTCCATAGTGCTATCTGCTTTTTATGAAGTTATGGATTCTGATATTTGCATGTATGAGAATAGTGTGGACATTCAAGTAAATACAGAATTGTATGCTTCAGACATTCCAAATCCACCAGTAGATGATCCACTTCCTTGTGCAGATTGCGATCCTATAATTCCGCCTGTGTACAGATGGACTTGCGAAAGCTATTCCGGTACATGGAAGTTGATCAATCCTTATATGCTTATTGGTACAAATGAAGATTACTACGTTTCAGGCTGTGATAATGTGACAGTCGAGCAAACTTTCATATGGAGCATAGGTGGAGTGTATGGCAATTCTTTTCCTTATGAATATCGACCATTAGCCATTACTGAAAAAGTCTGGTACAACATTCCAGATGGATGGTCGGTCGTTAATTGGACAATAGTCAATCGAGTTGGAACTGGTGATGGATCGAGTAATAACGGCTCTAGATCCAGGATAGAAAATATAATTACCAATGCCATACCAGATGCCGTTGGCTCATTTCCAATTTTAGGACAAACAAATTCCACGGATTATATTTTTGATATACAACAATATTATGATTCAGGTGTTTTTAAAATTTCGGATGAAGGTGGCGAGCTGACCATTTTGGCAGAACTTGTTCCAGACTGTACTGCTGCTCATTTGAACAATGACTATACCCAGCATTGGGCAAAAATGAAATGGCTTCCGACTGGTAGTACTTGTGATTATAAGCCATATTTTGAATCAAAAGATTATCTGAATTGGTTTAAACCAGAAGTTAGTCTTCAATCTGAATTGCAATCTATTAAGGCCATTTGCCCTGACATTTCATGGCCATTAAAAGTCTCTTCTGCCAACAATGAACCACCAGATAATTTGTTCCTTTACATTCCAAATCATCCATCTATTGTTGTAAATTCTGTTAGGGACTCTAACGATGTACAACTAAATGGTTCTGGCCAAATTTGGTACATAGATCCAATTGACGCAAGAGAGCAGATTGACTTAACGATACACGCAGAGTATTTAGAATGTGGATCTGATAGTATCGAAGTTTTTTTAGGTTGGGACTGTGAAGCCTATCCAAATGATATTGGCTCTTTCGAATGTGACTTGCAAAGTATGTGGCTGTACCTAACTTCTGGAGTTCCTGACTTCCATATTTCTATTATAGAACCGGATGAACCCTTAGTCATCGGTCTATGTGATTCAGTAGCTTTTGAATTTGCATTTAAAAACATTGGTGATGCCAAAGCTTTTAACTTGGAATCCCAAATTTACCTTCCCTTGTCAAACATTGTGATTGTGCCTAATTCACTGCAAGTAGAATATCCCTGCGGATCTGGATATGTTAATTGGGCTGGAAACTACCCTACTGCGGTCAACACTGTCTTGGGAACGCTGTTTAATTTTGCTGTAACAAATGAAAGCATCTCCAATCCCGGTCTTCCTGCATTAGCCCAAGCTCCAGACAATGGATGGGTTTTTCCAAACATAAGTGAAGTCGATAATTGTTTCAATATTAAATTTGAACTAGTTCCTAACGCCGAATGTGGCTTTGAATCATCAGGTGGTGTCATCAGAACAAAACTAAATGGGCAATCCTCCTGTGGAATACTAGGACTTAAAGATGGCCAAATTTCTACAGGGCTGCAAAATGCTACTACAATTAAAATATTAGGCTCGGACCCTTATGAAATTGAATTGCAAGCTACTGCTCCTGCAAAAGTTACTGCATGTGCTGAAGATTTAATTATTGATATAAGCTTGCAAATGCTCACGGATACAATCTCCGGTCCCAACGATTCGATAAAAATATTTTTACCCATAGGTTTTAATCACCTTTCCAATAGTCTATCACTTCCAGCTTCGGAGGTCATAAACAACGGAATAAAATGTATCGGACTTCCAATACAACCTGCTCTATCGCTAAATGAAATTTTAGATTTAAGTGTTGTTATCGGAGTAGATCCTTTCCTGATAGATTGTGAATTTGCAGCTATATCTGTTAGGTCAACTACAGCTGAGGAACTTGCTTGTGCAACCAATGGCAATGAACCTTGTTTCGTAAATTCAGTAACTGATGTTGAAGAATTTAATGTTAAGATAGAAAAGCCAAACTTTGCCTTGGAATTATTGTCAGTCAAATCAAGTTGTGGCCTTGACTCCTTAGCCTCAACAATAGATTTTAACCTAACTAATTTACATACCACAGATATTCCTTTAGAGAAGGAAATCAAACTAGAACTTCTATACAATGACGGTAATGCTTGTGGTTCTCTTTTGCCAAATGTTATTTCTGAGATTACAGTCCAAGGTCCTATACTAGCAGGACAGACTTCAAATTACAGCCTTGGATTAAACCTGCCATTTGATGCTTGTTTTGTAGAGCTGAGACTTACCGATTGTTTATGCTCTGGCTATGTTTCTGACTGTGTAGATGTTGTATTAGAATTTCCTAAA
Organism: uncultured Saprospiraceae bacterium; assembly: GCA_938018185.1. Classification (GTDB taxonomy): domain Bacteria; phylum Bacteroidota; class Bacteroidia; order Chitinophagales; family Saprospiraceae; genus JALZVN01. The sequence continues at coordinate 2,115 of CALIIW010000320.1, read as the reverse complement.
CTAGTAGACACTACTGTTTGCCACATGGATACTATCCCTTTATCTGTATGTGAAAATATGAACTTTACTTATGCATGGAATGCATTGGGCAATGCAGATATATCCTGGCTTACAGCTACTAATACCTTCGACCCCAACTTGCAAATTCCTAACCTTAATGGCATACTTGAAACTTATGAATACGAAGTAGAAATATCAAGAGCAGGCAATTGCATTTATTTGGATACGATAAATGTAATTATAAACCCTGCCTTCGCGATAACATTAAATGAGACCTTATGTCAAGGGGATACACTTAAAATAGGTAGTACGGATTACTTTGAAACTGGTCAGTATGAAACGAGTTTCCAAACAAGCGAAGGATGTGATTCAATTGTAACAATAGACCTTTTAGTTTATAATGCATATGAAATATTCCTTGAAGAAGCATTTTGTTATGGTGACACAGTGTTTGTAGGAGACTCCACTTACACCTTAACGGGTTTATATACGGATACCTTAAAGACCTATCAAGATTGTGATTCCATTATACATGTAGACTTGCTGGTCCATCCAGAATTTTTAATTGATTCTACAGCCTACCTCTGTGAAGGAGATTCAATTATGATTGGTTCAATAGCCATTAAAGCAACTGGTATTTATACGGATACTTTACTGACAGTAAACAATTGCGATTCGATTGTAAATTTGGATCTTATCGTCTACCCCACTTATCAGTTTGATTTGATTGAAACTATTTGTGATGGAGATACAGTTTGGATTGGTGATTTTCCTTTTACACAAACTGGAGAATATGAGCAAGTCTATTCAACAATTGACAATTGTGATTCGATATACAATTTGAGTTTAACTGTTGAGACAATTTTTGAAGAAGAATTGTTTGAAGCATTTTGCTTTGGAACAAAATTTACGGTCGGAACTTCGGAGTATGACTCAAGTGGAATTTATATAGACACATTAAAATCTGTTACTGGTTGTGATTCCATAATTATCTTGGATTTGACCATACATGAAATTTACAGCATTGACACCACCCTTGAATTTTGTTCAGGAGACAGCATAATGATAGGAGCTTCCATTTATAATTCTACCGGAAACTACACAGATACTTTAATCACCATAAACGGATGTGATTCTGTCATAAATTTAGATTTGCTTGTTCATGAAAACTTTGTATTTGATCTTGAAGAAAATATTTGTACTGGAGACACTCTATTTATAGGCACAGAAGCATTTACCGAAACGGGTCAATTTACGGTAAGCTACCTTAGTCAAAACAATTGTGACTCCATATATAATCTTGACCTTACAGTCAAAGATGTATTTGAAGTGTATTTGACTGATACACTCTGTAATGGAGAAACTTTTATGCTTGGCGACTCTAGTTACACGCTTACTGGAAGCTACCTAGATACTTTAACTTCTTCCATTGGCTGTGACTCCATTGTTCATCTAGACTTAGAAGTTGGCAACTTATATACCATTGACAGCTTAGCTAGCTTCTGCAAAGGTGACAGTGTCATTGTTGGCGATAGTATTTATTATGAAACTGGAATTTACTCAGATACCTTATTGTCAACATTTGGCTGTGATTCTGTTATTAATTTAGACCTAGAAGTTTATGAGTCATATAATATAGCGGTACAGGAATCCTCTTGTTTAGGCGATACCTTTTTCATTGGAGATACCTATTTTGTAGAGACTGGTATTTTTGAAGTCCCCCTCCTTTCAGAGCAAGGCTGCGATTCAATTTACTTTCTAGATTTAGAATTTTTAAGTAACATCCAAAAGGACAGTTTATTATTGGTATGCCAAAATGATATAGTAATTTTTGCTGGAGACACTTTGATATTCGAAGGAGTATACACCGACACCTTAGTTTCTGTCTTTGGTTGTGATTCTATAATCAATTTAGATTTAAGAATCAATCAAATATCAGATACCTTAATTATCACCACACTATGTGAAGGAGACTCAATCCTAATTGGAAACAATGTATATACAAACAGTGGCAGTTTCTTAGATACACTTACAAATGATTCCGGCTGTGATTCATTAGTTAGTTTACAACTAACAATTTTAGAAGTAGCAGATACGTTAATAGAAGCAACAATT
>CALIIW010000319.1 GCA_938018185.1 uncultured Saprospiraceae bacterium | reverse complement strand
ATGCTTTATTTCCACAAGCTAAAATTTCAATTCCAATATTAAGTATGAACTTTTTGCTATTTTAGAGGAACAATTCCTTTAATGAAAAAATATATAGCTGTACTTCTCTTCTTTTTTTGCTTTTTCCACGCCTATACTCAGGATTCATTTTGCAATAAGATTGAAAAATTAATTAAGGTCGGCCAAAATCATCACTTCAAGAAAATAGCTATCGATTCAGAATTTGAAATTTTAGTTGAGAAACTTTTCTTCGAAAATTTGGATCCGTATCATCTACTCTTCACAGTTGAGGATTTAAATGAATTAAAGCAAATCCATGATCTGAAAGAACAGGATTGCAAGTGGTATGGCATGGTACATGAAAGACTAAAAATAAATTTATTATTTATTGGAGAGATTTTAAATGAGCTACAAAATATTGAACTTGACTTTCAAAAAGATGAAAAATTTGAGATCCCCAAATATCCATTAGGCGTAAGTAAGGATAAGTTTAAAAATCATTGGAAAAGGTATCTTAAATATAGGATTTTGAATGAACTTGACATTGAATCAGCTTCATCACCCGACCTTAATAAGCACAAAAGCCAAGTCTTAGATAAGCTAAATTGCAGGATAGAAAAATTAAATATAAATGAGAATAATTTAGGAGACCTTTATTTGAATTGCATAACATCAGCATTTGATCCGCACAGTTCCTATATTTCCTCAAAACAAGCCAGTTTGTTTCTAGAGGAATTAAAAGGAAATAATAAAAGTTATGGGTTGGTTGTATCTTCCAAAAATGATGAGGTAATTGTTGCAAAAATACTTCCAGGTAGTTCTGCATGGAATTCAAATGCTATAAATGAAGGAGATATTATCTTGCAATTGGAAACGGCTGAAGGAGATAAATTTGACTTTAGTTGTTTGGGCCAGTTAGAATGCCAAGAGGTATTACTCCAGCAAGATGGAAAAATTACCTTGGAAATAAGAAAAGCAAACAACCAATCTAAAAAAGTAAGCATTACAAAAGAAACCCTTTCGGAATCAGAGGACAATATTCAATCATTCATCTTGAATAAAGAAAATAAAGTAGCCTACATTTATCTGCCTTCTTTTTATTCTGGAGAAGAATTTAGTTATCAACAACCAGCTGGATGCGCCAAAGACTTGGCAAAAGAACTTTTTAAATTAAAAAGAGAAAATGTTGAGGCGCTAATCCTTGATCTAAGGAATAATGGGGGAGGATCTATGCTTGAAGCTTTGCATATGGCGGGTCTGTTTATTGATTATGGCAGTTTGATTATTTTGGAAGATCGCAATCAGAATCATGAGGTTATAAAGGATGGGAACAGAGGCGTACTGTTTGATAAACCGGTGATTGTACTTATCAATAATCAAAGTGCATCTGCTTCGGAAATGTTAGCAGGGGTTTTACAAGATTATAATCGAGCACTGATAGTTGGGAGTCGCTCATTTGGAAAATCATCTTCTCAAGTATTTTACGATTTGGATGGAAACCTCTTCGATGGTGTATTTGACACAAAAAAGGATTTGGTGAAGTTGACTACTGGTTTGTTTTATCGAGTAACAACAGCTTCTCATCAGCAGAGTGGAATTGTTCCGAATATTCGGTTACCAGAATTATTTGAAAGCACTAACCCAAAAGAATCAAATTATCCAAATGCTTTGGCAAATGCAATTTCTGAAAAGACAACAACATTCAAAGCTTTGGATGCTGTGGGATTCGATGCTTTAGAGGAAAAATGGAATAGGCAAGTAGAGAAGAGCGACTATTTTATAAATATTTTAAATTTATCTTCTTCTGTAGAAAAAGATCAAAATGAACATAGTGTTTCTCTAAATTTAAATAACTATCTTAGTTATCATCAGATGAAGCAAAAACTTATTGAGCAAGTCGAAAAAAGGGAGCATATTTATTTTGATCAAGTAAATCTTCCTGACTATAGACAATCTCTTGATCATTCAAATGCTTATAAAATGGAAGAAAATGAAAAGAGATTAAAAAGTATTTCAAATGATCAATATGTAATATTTTCTTTTCAAATTATACAGGATATGATCAATCTTAAACAGTAATAAACGATGAACTTTAAAACTATTTTAATTCTATTCTCTCTGTGTTCTTTTAAAGGCAGCATTTTATTCTCGCAATCTACTTCTCCAGTAGATTACATGAACAGATTATTTACCCCATTCTCAGATCTCGATTCAAAGAAATGGCAATACGTAAAGTCCATGACTAGAGGAAAAAGTGCCAAGAAAGTTGAAGCTAAAAGGAAAGCCCTCATTGAGGAATACGCAAAAGTGAGAACTCAGTTAGGTAAGGTAAGAACTTACAAGAAAGACTCCCTTTTACGGCCAGCAGTCATGGAATATCTAAAGTTAACTCAGCAAGTGCTGCGCGAGGATTATGGAGAGATTGTAGATCTTGAAAAGATTGCTGAAGAATCTTTCGATGGAATGGAAGCTTATCTGCTAGCCCAAGAAAGGGCTAATGCAAAATTGAATCAAACAGCTATTAACGTTAATCAGGCAAGGGATGAATATGGTGCTCTTAATGACGTAGTTATACAAGAAGGATCTGCAAGTAAACTTAATCAGAAAATTGAAAAGGGAGCCAAAGCCTTAAGTTATTACAATCAAAATTATTTGATATTTTTTAAAGCTTTTCATCAAGAAAGGTATGTTTTTGATGCCATTTCAAGAGGGGATATCAGTAGTTTAGAACAAAGTTCAAACAGTCTTCTATCAATATCTGAAGAAGGTCTTGAAAAGCTAAAAAGCGCTGAAAATTATAATGGAGATGCTTCTTTGAAAATAGCAACTAAAAATGTTTTGAATTTTATGAAAGCTCAAGCAGAGAATGAATATCCACAATTAACTGAATTCCTTTTCATGCAAGATGAAGTTGCTTCTGCGGGCAAAAAATTAGAATCAAAAAAGCAAAAAGATAGAACAAAAAAGGAAATAGATAGCTACAATAACTTGTTAAAAAAGTATAACGCAGGGATAAAAGATTTCAATAAGAAATTAGAGGATCTGAATAAAAATCGGAACAATGCTATGAAAGCTTATGAAGAAGCTATCCAAGCCTTTTTCGAGAAACACTCTTAGGGGAATAGAAATTATAAATTAAGGAGCCCATATATTTAATACACCAAACGTTTAAATTAGTCTATGGGGTATTTGTTAAAATGTATTGTTGTTTATGCGTTTATTTGTTGATTTGTTTATGATAATCTTAGAATTTTATAAACAAATACACGAATAAACAGATAACCAATTCATATTAAGCAAATTCGAACTTATTTTTGTCATAATTTATATTTGGTGTACTAGCTATATAGTTACCTAAATTAAAATTCAGAATTTGTAAATCTAAACTGTTGCCCAGCCCTCAGCTGACAAAATTTCCATAGCTCTTCTTCAGGAATAATCCCTATCCTAGGATAACCACCAGTCGTCTGTCCATCTTGTAAGAGCACTACGATTTCGCCTGAAGGCAATAATTGTAAGGTGCCTGGAAAGACAGCAGAGGAAGGAATTTCTTTAATAGATGCAGTTAATGGTAGAGCTGTTAGTTTTGCGCCCATACGATTGTTTTGCAAACTCATGCTAAAGGTTTGTTTTTGCAAGGCTTCTTTTGATTGAGTGTCCAAATAATCATATTCGGGACCGGGATTTATTTTTATGCAATTAATAGAATTGAGATCTGGAATTAAGGTATTGGTTGTAAAATGAATAGAATTGATTTTATTCTTTTGTTGTATTTCAAGATGGGCGCCATCTTTTATTCTTCCAATTCCAAAAGCATCGTAACTGTAAGCGGAGCTACTACCAAAAACAGCAGGTACTTTCCAAGAACCTCTGATCGCTAGATAAGCGCGCATCCCTTCTGTTATGCTACCGAGCTTTATAATTTTATCTCTTGGGATATTATGCAAAACATTTGGTTCATATTCATTATCCATTTTGCCACCACATATAGAAATTTGTGCTTCTGCATCAAACCTCAGGGTAGGACCGAGTTGGTTTATTTCTAGTAGAGAACTGCCAGCTTCATTGCCAACAATCTTTAAAGCTAATTCAGCTGACATTGCATCCATATAACCGGAAACAGGAATGCCATAATATCTGAGCCCTTTTCTTCCTTTATCTTGGATAGAAGTAAACAAGCCTGCCTTTTCAATATGTACTTTTAGTAGAGCCATTAGCCAGAAACTAGTTTTATTTGATCGCCGACCTTTAAGTCTAAGGGCGGAATTTTTGATTTGTTAAAGAGTGGGTGTTTTGTTTTTCCTATGATGTTCCATCCTCCAGGGCTATCAATGTTGTAGATACCAAATTGTTTTCCACCAATACCAATTGAACCCGCTTCGACATTCCTTCTAGGCGCACTTTTCCTAGGGACTTCTAAAACCTTTGGCAAACCTTTTAAGTAGACAAATCCTGGTATAAAACCATACATCTGAAACTGGAATGGAGTTGCAGTCAGTAATTCTATGCATTGCTTCTTACTCATTTTACTGTGCTTTTCAACTGAATCCCAGTCTAAACCTTGATTAAAGTCTACTTCAAGGGCTAAAAGCTTCAATTTGAGCGCTGGGGTAGCATTGGCGATTGAAGCTAACTTTTCAAAATTAAAAGCTTCTTTATTTTCTATAACAAGGCAGATGTCTTCGATCCCAGTTATCACTTCTTTGACATCTGGCAAAGCTAATTCGTAAATTGCTTCTGCTGTCTTGGATAACTGAACAGGCAAAACAAGCTTCGCATTCACAGGCCTAAGAATGAGGGCATGTTCTCCAAAATCAATCTTCTGAAAGGAGATACCATTAATTTGTAGCAAGACTTATGTTTTCTTTTTTAAGGAATTGAGAGATTTCTTTCAATATACTTACTGTATTTTCATGATCGCCATGGATGCAAAGAGTATCTATAAGAAGACTCCT
>CALIIW010000318.1 GCA_938018185.1 uncultured Saprospiraceae bacterium | reverse complement strand
GCTGGTTTTGATGTGTATATGTGGTTCCAAGTTATTAATGGAATAGAAATTCCTCTGGGATCTACCGTGGTAAATACGTATGCTATAACTGAAGCAGGTGGAGAATATTTTGTAAAGGGAATTGCAACTGGAGTTGATTGTCCAGGGAAGTCACCTTCGTATCAGATCACAGATAAGCTATTACCTCAAGTTTGTTTACCTGTTAAGGTGACTAAAAGTAATCCTTAATTTAGCCTTATGGAATATTTATCAAAAGAGTAAGAAATTAAAATTTGCCCTTATAGCCCCTCTTCATTTTATTATGTTGAAGGGCTATTTTCGTTTTATGCATGTAAGACAAGGATATGCGTAACAATAAATATAATAAGAAATTAAATTACTTTTTTAAAGCCCTATCTCTAGAAATAGTTAAAGACTTTTTTTTAAAATATAAAGTCACCGTCAAAAATATTGACGTTTTAACATAGTCTAAATAAAGTATGTCACATTATAATATATAGTGCGTTTTTTAATACGTTGGCTCGGAATTTGAATTGTCTAAAATACCCCAAACATTTTTAAGAGTATCAAACAAAAATTTTAGAATGTTTAATAAAATAGGCAAATTTCAGACAATAGTAAATACTACAATTGTTAGATTTTTCTACACACTAGTTTTACTGTTTATTGCAATTACAAATTACGCTCAAATTAGTCATGGAACTTTAGAAGACGTAGTTGTGTGTGGAGAAACCGTGGAGTGGGAAGTTATTACCTCCGGCGCTGGCACACTTATCATTGATGAGTTGCCTCCAGGATATTTCTTTGATGGTATGATTGGCTCAACTTGCGGAGCCACACTCACTTCATCAAGCCCTCCAACTTTTACAGTTACTTCGGCTTGCACTATCACCTATGCTGTGCACGCAGAATGCCAAGCTTTTATTGTCAGGGATGAAGCGCAAGGAGGTGATCCAAATATGAACTTCTCAGTATCTTATATTTGGAACGGAACTTCTTTACCTTCTATTTCTCTAACCGCAGAAACCAATGCGCCAGAATTAAAACTGGAAATGGTCACAAACGGTAGTCCTGCATCACCTTTTACTTCCTTTAATAGAAGAGTGAGAGTTTGTAATGATGGACTTGATTCTTATATGAATCTTCCACTTGAAGTTTGCTTTGATAACGGTGCAGATCTTTTATTGAATACTGTTTTTCTAGACGATGGTATAGGTGGAATTGCATTACCAATTGATGCCAATAATTGTATAACTATAAGCCCTGCTCAATTTCAATTTGCCTTAGATAGAAATGGAGGGTCTACTGGAACTGATCCAAGTAAGTTTGAAGGCTCCTCTTCAACAAATACAAGTGCTACGGCAGAATGTTTATTTCTTGATTTAGATCTTACTTTAAATTCATGTGCTGCTAATGGAGACTTTACTCAATTGATTAATACAAATTGGGGATGTAATGCTGAAGAATGTGCTTTGCCGGCCGAACTTTCTGCCAATGCAAATATTTCTTTTGATGTTCCTAATCTTACAATGACCGGAGATTTAGAACCAGGTGACGGTTGTAACATGGAACATCTTTTTACGGAAGTTTTGACTATTACCAATAGTGGAAATGGTGGCGCAGATAATGTTGTAATTCATATCAAGCCTAGCTGGAATTTTAATGCGCTCATGGCTTTCGATATTGGGAATATTATTTTTGATGATGGAATAAATCCACCTTCTATTATTACTGGGACAGTGACAAATAGTCCTACTTATAGTTACCATGGTTCCCTTGGGGATTGTCCCCAAAAATTTACAGATCTAGGTGGTGTAACCCCTGCAATTGCTTTTGATGTTGCTTTATCGGATATCATAGAACCAGGTCAAACCATAACCTTACGGGTTCCTTTGTTTTTGTGTTGTGTGAATGATTGTGTTCAATCAGCAGCATGGGATAGATTTGAAGGAGACATCAATGCAACAAATACTTGTAATACTGCAAACTTTTATACACCACTCAGATTGTTGCAAAACTGGTTTCATGGAAGGTTACGATCTTCGCCTGTTTTTGAACCAGATATGAATGATGGTGATACGCAAACAATCAATTTAGATGTTACAGATATTTCCTTAGATAATTATTTTCCTAACTATGGCTGGGAGAATAGACCTTTCTATAAAATAGATTTTCCTTGTGGTATGATTTACGGAGGTAACGCAAGAGTCGTCACAAATTCAGGTGCAATTTCAATTCCTGAAACAGTTAATTGGGATCCGGTCACTGGAGAGTTATATATGGAATGGGATTACCCTTTAAATAGTGGGGCTGCAATAAACTGGAGAGGAGGGAAAGTCGAGTTTGATGTGACGGGAGATTGTTCTGTATGTGGTGGAGGTGCGAAGTCATTTGCACTTGAAGAAGGATTTATATTAGGTACTGATTGCACTGAGTACTGTACTGTTGAACAGTGTTATAATTTTCAAATTCAATTGCACTGCGGAAATTGTCCGTGGCCTGGAATTACACCTGATAGCTATGAGATTGTTAGGGTGAATTATGGTTTTGAAGATTTGAATAATGATGGTCTTCCAGATAATGGAGCAGTTGCAGATCCATCTGACATTAGATTGGACAGAGCAATTGTTGGAGATACCATTGAGGGTACTTGGCATGCCAATGTTACAACAGATGCAACACATCCATCTTGGGAGTTTGCTTATGCTCAAACGACAATGTCAGGTATGGCCAATAATGGAAAAGCAGAAGTTATTGGAGCAAGAATTGAAGTTATTGATGCAAATGGAGGGACTATTCTTTGTGCTTCTGTACCTTTTTCACAATCTTCTCTATCTGTGGTAGATTTTGATTTTAGCCCAGCAAGTCTTTGTGCCGCAGGTTGCCCAGATTTTTGTGGTTTTGTATATGAAGATGGAGATGAAATTTATTTAACGGGTATTTATGCTATTGTAGACAATGACATCTGTAGAGCGGCGAAGAATATTCCAGTTACTGTAACAACAGATATGTATGCAGCGGAACAAGCAGCTCCACCTCAAAATACAGTTGCTGCATGTGCTAGTTGTGATCCGATAATTTATCCTGATTATAGATGGACTTGTGATAATTATAGTGGTGCTTACAAATTGATAACTCCATTTGTAACCCAAGCTACTGCTCAAACTTTTAACATAAGAGGCTGTGGTACAGCCACAACTCAAAATGGTTTTTATTGGGGTATTGGTCCAGGATCATCTTATCATTTTAATTTATTTCCTTTTGAGTATAGACCGTTTGCGATATGGGATACCATATATGTTTCTATCCCTGCTGGTTATACTGTTGAAAATTGGGATTTGTATTATAGTAGGGGGAATGGAACATCTGCAGTTGGCTCATATGTCTACGATATATCACCAGATTATATAGATGCTAATCCAGTACTTGGTCTTGCAGGTAGTACCGTTTATTGTTTTAATACAAAACAGTATTTCGATAATGGTGATTTTATAATTTCTGATGATGGTGGTGTAATGACAATTTATCCTACAGTCAGACCAAGCTGTGGAGTTGAATCTCAAATTTTGGATAAGGTAGAATATTGGGGGACACCATTATGGATGAATGGCAATTATGAATGTGATATTTTCGGACCTGCAGCTGCTGATAATTTAGTTTTCTTTAAACCCGAACTAGAAATTCAATCTGACGTGCCTACTGCAATTGGAGATTGTCCACGTGCAACTTGGCCTGTAAGAATCTTAGGTGTAAATAATGATGATGCAGAAAATGTATTTTTATATTTTCCACCGAGTACCATTAAGGTAGATACAGTTTATGATAATACTGGTACTGCAATTTTAGAAAACAGTAATAGTTTCTTTGAATTGGGCGATATTGATGGGCCGTCAAGCAATGATTTTAGTGTTGCCGCAAGATATATTACTTGTGATGTTGATTCTGTTTTAGCAATTATTGGATGGGATTGTGCAGGTTATCCTAATTCGATTTTGGATGCTAATCCTGAATGTTTAGACAGCATTTGGTTAAAAGTTGAACCAGCTTTGCCTGCTTTTAATTTAGCAATTTTACAACCTGCTGGTGATGTAGATGTTAATTTATGCGAAGAAGTCGATTATGAATTTCAATATAAGAATGTTGGTGATGCGAAAGCCTACAATTTAAGATCTTATGTTTATTTACCTATTTCTAATGTGGAGATCTCACCTGGTTCTCTAGAGATAGAGTATCCATGTGGTTCTGGATACGAAGTCTGGACTACCAACTATCCTGCAATTTACCCTCAACCTTTAGGAACACTTCTTAGGTTTGATGTTACTTATGAATCTAGAATTAATTCGAATATTGATCCTTTGGGAATTAATTCAGATGGTGGTTGGGCTTACCCAAATATTAGTGAAGTTGACAATTGTTTTAATATTAGATTTAAAGTAAATACAGCCTGTGGATTTGAAGCAGCGGGAGGGTATATTAGAACACAATTACTTGGTCGTGGCCCTTGTGGATTGCCTAGAAATGATAAATCAGCACTTGTTTATGGAGCTATTGAAAACGCAGGTTCATTTAATATCATTGGGGTTGAACCTTACGAAATGGGAATGTCTGCGACAATGGATCCTATCTTGTTTACTTGTGCGGGAAATCAAGCATTAGATATAAATCTGGAAATGTTAGATACAGGAACCACCGAAATAACAGATTCTATTAAAGTAAATATTCCGTATGGATTTTCATATGTTTCTGATAACTCTGGGTTACCTGTCAATACTATAGCGTATGATTCAATGACAACTTTGATCTACCCAATTGATCCTCCTTTGACAACAGGAGAAACAATGAACTTTTCAATCCAATTGGCGTTAGATGATACTCTTTTGGAATGTGGTGAAACAAATTTAAGTGTTAGAGCAACAACATTGGATCAAGTAGAATGTATCGATAATCCTGGAGTTCTTTGTGATGTTGGTGTTTACACTGCACAAGAAAATATTTTTGTTCAGATTGATAAACCGACCATGCAAATTGAGATGCTTTCTGCTTTTGCAGCTTGCTCAGATACAACTTTGCCAACTGATGTTGAAATCGAAATAGAAAATACTTCTGCAACTTCTATAAATGATTTTGAAGTTGAGGTTTACGCTAATCTTGATGGCTCTTGCAGTCTACTAGGAGACAATGTTTTATTGGGAACAATTCCAATAAATACAGAAATTCTTGCAGGTCAATCTGCTATTGTGACGCAAACATTCGATGTCCCTGCAAATGCTTGTCAATTAATTTCAACCTTGAAGGGATGTGTTTGTGAAAATGCATCAACCTCTTGTATAGATGTAGAGATGGAAGTAAATGAGCTAGATGTTTATGAAACTTGTCACAATGACCCTATTCAAATTCAGACTTGCTCAAATCCAGACATTGCCTATAATTGGTCACCAATTGGAAGCGCACAATTGTCTTGGCTTGATGATGCAAGTATTAGTAATCCAACTTTAACAATTCCAAATACTTCTTTAGGAAATCAAACTTTTGAGTACGAAGTTTCTTTAGATAGAGGTACAATCTGTAGAGTATTGGATACGGTCAGTATCGTAGTTTTTCCTTTAGAAGAAAATACCGATCCAATCGCTTTGACCTATTGTACAAATCAAATTGGAGCACTTTCTGCTCCAGCTGGCTTGATAGGGACATGGTCTCCAAGTACAAATGTATTCGATGTTAATGATCCGAATTCAATCTTGTCAGCAATACCAGCTGCAGTATCTAGGGTATATACTTTTACTTATACAGATGTAAATAATTGTGAAGCCTATTTTTATCAGACTGTAGAAATAGTTGAATGTGTAGACATCGCTTTGGAGAAGGATTTATACAATCCACCTACACCAATAAATATGGGCGAAATTATCCAGTTTGAATTAACGGTGACAAATGAATCTACTGTAGATGCGACGAATGTTATTGTTCAAGATTCTTTACCTGCATGTTTAGAATATGCAGGAGATGGACTTGTAAGTGTTGGTTCCCTAATAAATGATTTAAATAGGAATTTAACTTGGAATGTTGGAACCCTAACTGCAGGTCAAAGCATCAGTACCTTAATTGATGTAAAGGTCATAAGAATAGGTTCTTGTTTAAATACAGCTCAAGTAGAATCACATGACCAAAAAGATTCTGATTCCAATCCTAATAACGATGATGGAGATCAAAGTGAAGATGATGAAGACGGTGTTTCTTTTGAAGCTTGTAAAGCTGGTGTTTGTTTACCAGTTAATATCATCAAACAATAAATTAAATCAAGTCATTCTCAGATAAATTTCTGAGAATGACAGTTCTTTTGATACCATAATTTATCTCTCACAAAAAGATTTTCCTTTCTTTTATCATTCTAATGGTGCTTGTATATGGCATTTTTTAGTAATAATAATTAATTCGAAATTTAATTTACTTTTTTTTTTAGCCATTTTCTGAGACCAGAAAATGGCTTTTTTTAATGATAATAACAAAGATCACGCGCCTGCCAAAAATAATGACATTTAATAATAATTAGAACAAGCATGTCACACAGTTACATATATACTATTTTTAAATACGTTGGCTCGAAATTTGGATGTTGTCTATGTGACTACTAAATAGTTAGTCTACGCTTAACACTTATAAACACAGAAACGCTGATACATTTTGTTTGTAATGTTACTTGATTGCTTTAAATGGGGATAGACAAAAAATATATTGGAATTTTTCTAATGACTCTATTATTTACTATAGAGTCCATAAAAGTTCATGCCCAACCTACAATTGATGGATCCGCTTGTGATTTAGCTCAATGGGGGGCACCTATTGGTGAAGACTTCTCTGATGATGTCTTGACTCCAGTAGTTGATCTCTTATCTTTATATTCTCAAACCTCAGGGGACGATATTTATTTTGCTTTTACTAAAGAAAATGGTTTTCAAGATGTTGAAATTCAATTTGAACTCAACTGTTCTAATGTTTTCTCTGTCAGTTTTGTTTGGGAAAAAATAAATGATTGTTTCGGAGAGGTCGAAATTTTAGTCAATAATCAACTATTAACGACAGGTTTCCAAGGTCCTTCTATTTGTGGAGATTGTAATACTGGAGGTCTTTTTTTAGAATTTTCATTTAGTATCTGGGATTTAGTGGATCTTGGTATTGTAGATCCAAGTGATGGCGATTGCAACGTCTTTTCAATCTTAGAAGTTTCGTCTTCAGGAGCAAATGCACAAAATTCATCTTTAACTGATTATTTCGACATTTCAGATCCTGCAGATTCAAACATTAGTTGGAAAATTAATGAATGTCCTGAAGGTAACTTTTCTATAAATCCAGGATCGATTTCTTGTGTAGATGAATCCATTACTTTTAATGCTTCGACTTCTTCAGATTCTTATCCACCTTACGATTCAATCAAAGAATATAATTGGGACTTTGGTGATGGGAATACTGCAACCGGAGATGTAGTGGATCACATTTATACCTCTGCTGCAACTTATAATGTAGAATTAGAGGTCGTAGATACTTTTGGATGTATTGATTTTTACATTCAACAGATTGAAATTAATGATCCTATTAATGTGGATTGTATAATCATGAATGAGATACAATGTATCAATGGAACGGAGGGTGTTATACAGGCAGTTGTTTCAGGTGGAACTGGTAATTATGAATATACTTGGTCCAATGGATCAAATAATCAATCGATTAACAATTTAGGTGAAGGTACTTATAGACTTATTGTCAATGATGAATTTGGATGCATTGACACTTGTCAAGTGATACTAATGGAACCTGATTTACTTGAGTGTTCTTTTGAAGACAAAGGTGATGAAAGTTGTGTCAATTTAAATGATGGTTATTTAGAAGTTTCTGCCAGAGGTGGTACTTCTCCTTATACATTCATACTAGGATCCAGTTCGAATTCAACAGGATTGTTTTCAAATTTAGACGCTGGGACTTTTAGTGTTGTAGTCGAAGACAACAATGGCTGTCAGGTTCGTTGTAATGATATTACTATCTTACCCGGAGATACAGAGTCACCTTCAATAACTTGTCCCAATGCAATAGGTGATGATTGTGATTTAAGTGCTCTTCCTCCATATTCAAGTTTTACAGCCTTTATCAATGCTGGTGGAAGTGCAAATGACAATGTTGGAATTGATCCAGCTTCTTTCAATTTAGAACAAGAAAATTCTGACAATATTTCTTGCCCTGAGACGATAACAAGAGTCTATTCTATAAGTGATTTATGTGGAAATTCAAGTACTTGTGAGCATACAATAGTGATTGATGATCAAGTTTACCCAACGATGCTTGCTCCAGCTGATATCTTGAATGTTTGCAATATATCCGATGTTGATCCATACAGTACTTTCATAGCATTTACCAATGCTGGAGGATCTGCAAATGATAACTGTGCATTAGATGAATTAACTTTTACTTTTGAGCAGCAAGATAGTGATAACAATTCCTGCCCAGAAGTTTATACTAGGATATATAGTATTGAGGACCTTTGTGGAAATAAAATACGTGCTCAGCATCTCATAATTGTTGAAGATATCGAGAATCCCACAGCTAGTGATCCCACAGCAATAGGCCCGTTTTGTAATACAGGAAATGTACCTTTACCGAATGTAAATGTTGTAACAGATGAGACTGACAATTGCGGGAATGCAATAGTGGCCTTTGTAAATGATGTTAGTGATGGGAGATCCTGTCCCGAAACAATCAGACGTAGGTATTCAGTGTCAGATGATTGTGGCAATTCTATAATAGTTACCCAATTAGTTACAATTGATGATGTTGTAAATCCTACGGCAAGTAATCCTATTGCAGTAGGCCCATTCTGTAGTTTAGGAGATGTACCTGCACCGAATGTAAATGTCGTAACAGATGAAGCTGACAACTGCGGTTCTCCAACCGTTGCCTTTATAAATGATGTGAGTGATGGAAATACCTGTCCTGAGACAATCACACGTAGT